>JAPJPE010000035.1 GCA_030825825.1 Streptococcus sp.
AATGAAATTGATGAAAAATACCAATGGGATTTGTCGACAATTTTTGCGACAGATCAAGCTTGGGAAGAAGAAGCAGCTAGCTTAGCTGCAGATATTAAAGCAGCAAGCCACTATGCTGGTCATTTGTTGGATTCGGCGCAAACACTGTTGGATACAACCAATGCATATTTGGAATTGAGCCGTCGCTTAGAAAAGGTCTACGTCTATGCTCATATGAAAAATGACCAAGACACACGAGTGGCTAAATACCAAGAGTACCAATCAAAAGGGATGTCTCTTTATAGCTTGTTGGGTGAAACCTTTGCCTTCTATGAGCCTGAATTCATGGCCATTACGGATGAGCAGTACAAGGCCTTTGTGAGTGAAGTTCCAGCCTTGGAACAATATGGTCATTATTTTGATCGTTTGCTAGAGAAAAAAGAACATGTCTTGTCTCAAAAAGAAGAGGAATTACTTGCAGGAGCTGGTGAGATCTTTGCGGCTGGTGGTGAAACTTTTGAAATCTTGGACAATGCAGATATTGTTTTCCCAACTGTACATGATGACAAGGGTGAAGAAGTTCAACTGACACATGGAAACTATATTTCTTTGGTAGAATCTAAAGATCGTGCCGTTCGTAAAGAAGCTTACGAAGGCCTCTACAAGGTTTATGAACAGTACCAACATACCTATGCTAAAACCTTGCAAACCAATGTGAAAGTTCATAACTTTAATGCTAAAGTTCGCAAATTCTCTTCTGCCCGTGAAGCGGCCCTTTCTGAAAACTTTGTACCAGAAAGTGTTTATGATAGCTTGGTAGCAGCTGTGAACAAACACTTGCCACTCTTGCAACGCTATGTCCAATTGCGTTCAAAAATTCTAGGAATCTCAGACTTGAAGATGTACGATATGTATACGCCATTATCCGATACAGACTACAAGTTTACCTATGAAGAATCATTGGCCAAAGCAGAAGAAGTCTTGGCTGTTTTGGGTGAGGACTATCTTTCTCGTGTGAAACGGGCCTTTAGCGAACGGTGGATTGATGTGCATGTCAACCAAGGGAAACGCTCGGGTGCCTATTCAGGTGGTTCTTATGATACCAATGCCTTCATGTTGTTGAACTGGCAAGATACATTGGATAATCTCTTCACCTTGGTGCATGAAACTGGTCACAGTATGCATTCTAGCTATACCCGTGAAACCCAGCCTTATGTCTATGGGGACTATTCTATCTTCCTTGCTGAAATTGCCTCTACAACCAATGAAAATATCTTGACAGAACGTCTCCTAGAAGAAGTAGAAGACGATGCAACTCGCTTTGCTATTTTGAATCACTTCTTGGATGGCTTCCGTGGCACTGTCTTCCGTCAAACGCAGTTTGCTGAATTTGAGCATGCCATTCATAAAGCAGACCAAGAAGGTACCGTTTTGACTAGTGAGTTCTTAAACAACCTCTATGCAGAGCTCAATGAAAAATACTATGGTCTTTCAAAAGAAGACAACCCTGAGATCCAATATGAATGGGCTCGGATTCCTCACTTCTACTATAACTACTACGTCTTCCAATATTCAACAGGTTTTGCAGCAGCTTCGGCTTTAGCTGAAAAAATCGTTCATGGAACTCAGGAAGATCGTGATAAATATATCGACTACTTGAAAGCTGGAAACTCTGATTATCCACTCAATGTCATCCGCAAAGCAGGTGTGGATATGGAAAAAGAAGACTACTTGGACGCAGCCTTTGCGGTCTTTGAACGTCGGTTGAATGAATTTGAAGCCCTAGTAGAAAAATTAGGACTCGCATAAGATGGTAGAGTCTTATAGTAAAAATGCCAACCACAATATGCGCCGGCCAGTGGTTAAAGACGAGATCGTTGACTTTATGCGCACGCGTCAAAAACCGGTAGCAGGTGCCTTGGAGGAGTTAGAAGCATTCGCCCGCAAGGAAAATATTCCGATTATTCCGCATGAAACGGTAGCTTACTTTAGACTACTCCTGCAAGCCCTACAACCAAAGAAAATCCTGGAAATTGGGACAGCAATTGGATTTTCAGCGCTCTTAATGGCTGAAAATGCTCCCGATGCACAAATTACCACTATTGATCGGAATGAAGAGATGATTGGCTTTGCCAAGGAAAATCTGGCTAAATACGATCAGAGAAAACAAATCACCTTGCTTGAAGGAGATGCAGTAGATGTCTTGCAGGATTTAACAGAGACCTATGACTTTGTCTTTATGGACTCTGCTAAGTCTAAGTACATCGTCTTTTTGCCACGAATTCTCGAACTCTTAGAGGTTGGGGGAGTCGTGGTATTGGATGATATTTTCCAAGGAGGAGATGTTGCCAAGGACATCATGGAAGTGCGTCGTGGGCAACGAACCATTTACCGGGGGCTTCAGAACCTCTTTCATGCGACTCTCAATCATCCAGATTTGACCGCTAGTTTGGTGCCACTTGGAGATGGTATTTTGATGATTCGGAAAAATACAGAGACTGTAACCTTGCCAGATCCTAGCTCTTTTTAGGTAAATTTAAGGTATTCTCTCTAATTTGTGGTAAAATAGAAGAAGTTTAAAAAGGAACGGAGAATAATTTTCATGAAGAAAAAACTTGTAGCGGGTGCTGTGACCTTGCTATCAGTCGTAACACTAGCAGCATGTGCCAATGGCACAAACAAAGATATCGTGACCATGAAAGGGGACACGATTACAGTTTCTGATTTCTATGATGAAATCAAAACCAACCAAGGTGCTCAACAAGTTCTTTTCCAAATGACCATCAATAAAGTCTTTGAAAAAGAATATGGATCAAAAGTTTCTGATAAAGAAGTCGATAAAGAATTGGCTAAACAAAAGAAACAATTAGGTAACCAATTCGATGCATACTTGGCGCAACAAGGCTTGACGGAAGAAACAGCGAAGAAACAAATCCGTAGCAATATGTTGTTGGAATATGCAGTCAACCAAGCTGCTAAGAAAGATATCAAAGAGTCTGACTACAAGGCGGCTTTTGAATCTTACACACCAGAAGTAACAGCACAAATTATCAAGTTAGATTCAGAAGATAAAGCAAAAGAAGTGTTGGAAGCTGCTAAAGCGGAAGGTGCAGACTTTGCCCAAATCGCCAAAGACAATTCAACAGATACTGCTACAAAAGACAAAGGTGGCGAAGTTAAGTTCGATTCAGGAACAGCAAATATTCCATCTCAAGTCAAAGAAGCTGCCTTTAAATTGGATGAGAACGGCATTTCAGATGTGATCACAGTTTCAGCAGGTCAAAACTATTCTGCTAGCTACTATATTGTCAAGTTGAATAAGAAGACAGAAAAAGGTTCTGACTGGAAGAAATACGAAAAACGTTTGAAAGAGATCATTGTTGACGGTCGTAAGCAAGATACTAACTACATCCGTAGCATTATTGCAAAAGCGATGACCAATGCCAATATCAAGGTCAAAGATGATGCCTTCAAATCAACCTTCAACCAATATTTGCAAAATATCGGTGTTCAAACGAGCGATAGCAGTTCATCATCTAAAAAATAGTTGACGGTTCCTTTTGGAACTTGTATAATGAAATAGTTGAGAATAAATCATTGTTACTCGGAATTAGAGAAGTGGCGGGGGTGCGAGCCATGGAAGAGAAATGATTTTGCTACTCGGCTGAGACAATTGCATATAAAATGAAGAATGACAAGTTCATTGAATGAAGGTGGTACCGCGGTTTTTCGCCCTTCGTTTAGTGGCTTGTCTTTTGTTCATGGGCAGTTGTCTGGAGCTTTTTAAAGGAGATCAAAAGATGCGAACCTATCAAGTGAAACAAAAATTTCGATTGGGTGGCGAGCGGTTCGATATCAAAGATGAGTTGGGAAATGTTGAATACCAGGTTGAGGGATCTTTTCTTAAGATTCCCAAGACTTTTACCATCTATGATAAGAATGGACAAGAAGTGAGCCACATTACTAAAAAAACAATCAGCTTTCTTCCCAAGTTTGTGGTTGAGTTGAAGGATGGGGATCGCTTTTTTATCCATAAAAAACTGACGCTCTTCAGGGATAAATACGATATCGAAGATTTGGGACTGCGGGTACAGGGAAATATCTGGGACCTAGAATTCAAATTATTCGATGATCGGGATCAAATCGTCGCTGAGATTAGCAAGGAACTCTTTCATTTAACCTCTACCTACCAAGTATCGGTGTATGAGGATGAATACGCTGATTTAGTTATCTCACTTTGTGTCGCCATCGATTATGTCGAAATGTTAGAAGCTGGCGCAAATTAATCTTAAAAAAATTAGGAGACAAATATGAAACAATTATCTAGTGCACAAGTCCGCCAAATGTGGCTTGATTTCTGGGCAAGCAAAGGTCACTCTGTAGAACCATCTGTTAGCTTGGTTCCAGTAAACGATCCAACACTTTTGTGGATCAACTCAGGGGTTGCCACTCTTAAGAAATACTTCGATGGAACCATCAAACCTGAAAATCCACGGATTACCAATGCTCAAAAAGCCATCCGTACAAATGATATCGAAAACGTAGGGAAAACTGCTCGTCACCATACCATGTTTGAAATGTTGGGGAATTTCTCAATCGGAGATTACTTCCGTGATGAAGCCATTACGTGGGCTTATGAACTTTTGACAAGTCCGGAATGGTTTGACTTCCCCAAAGACAAACTTTACATGACCTATTACCCTGACGACAAGGATTCATACAACCGTTGGATCGCTGTTGGGGTAGATCCAAGTCACTTGATCCCAATCGAAGACAACTTCTGGGAAATCGGTGCGGGGCCTTCTGGACCAGATACAGAAATCTTCTTTGACCGTGGAGAAGCCTTTGACCCTGAAAATATCGGTCTTCGTCTGCTTGCAGAAGATATCGAAAACGACCGTTACATCGAAATCTGGAACATTGTCTTGTCACAATTTAACGCAGACCCTGCTGTTCCTCGTAGCGAATACAAGGAATTGCCACACAAGAACATTGATACGGGCGCTGGTTTGGAACGTTTGGTAGCCGTTATCCAAGGAGCGAAGACCAACTTTGAAACAGACCTCTTCATGCCAATCATCCGTGAAGTGGAAAAGATGTCTGGTAAGACCTATGATCCAGATGGCGATAACATGAGCTTCAAGGTGATTGCTGACCACATCCGTTCGCTTTCATTTGCGATTGGAGATGGGGCTCTTCCTGGTAATGAAGGACGCGGTTACGTTCTTCGACGTCTCCTCCGTCGTGCTTCCATGCATGGTCAAAAATTGGGGATCGAAGGAACCTTCTTGTATAAATTGGTTCCAACCGTTGGGAAGATCATGGAAAGTTACTACCCAGAAGTACTTGAAAAACAAGACTTCATCGAAAAAATCATCAAGAGTGAAGAAGAATCATTTGCTCGTACCTTGAACTCTGGTCAACACTTTGCCCAAACCATCGTTGAAGACTTGAAAGCTAAAGGTCAAACAGTGATTGCTGGTCAAGATGTCTTTAAACTTTATGATACATACGGATTCCCAGTAGAATTGACAGAAGAAATCGCTGAAGAAGCTGGAATGACAGTCGATCGTGACGGTTTTGAAGCAGCTATGAAGGAACAACAAGAACGGGCGCGTGCATCTGCTGTCAAAGGTGGATCTATGGGAATGCAAAATGAAACCCTTCAAAACATTACAGTTGAAAGTAGCTTCAACTACAATGCTAGCCAATTGCCTTCTAAGTTGGTGGCTATCGTAGCAGACAATGCAGAAGTAGAGGCTGTATCTGAAGGGATTGCATCACTGATCTTTGCAGAAACTCCATTCTACGCTGAAATGGGTGGACAAGTTGCGGACCATGGTCAAATTTTGGATGCTGCAGGAAACGTCGTAGCGACAGTGACAGATGTTCAAAAAGCACCAAATGGACAGCCACTCCATACCGTTGAAGTTCTTGCTCCTCTTGCCTTGAACCAAGAATACACCTTGTCTATCGATACCAATCGTCGTCATCGTGTCATGAAGAACCACACTGCGACTCACTTGCTCCATGCGGCTCTTCACAATATCCTTGGTAACCACGCAACCCAAGCGGGATCTCTCAATGAAGTAGAATTCCTTCGCTTTGACTTCACTCACTTCCAAGCCGTAACTCCTGAAAAATTGCGAGCTATTGAACAACAAGTCAATGAAAAGATTTGGGAAGCGATCGCAGTCGAAACGATTGAAACAGATATCGATACTGCTAAAGAAATGGGAGCCATGGCCCTCTTTGGTGAGAAATACGGTAAGGAAGTCCGCGTTGTCACGATCGGTGACTACTCCGTTGAACTCTGTGGTGGTACCCACGTAGGCAATACTTCTGAAATTGGTCTCTTCAAGATTGTCAAAGAAGAAGGGATCGGATCAGGAACTCGTCGTATCTTGGCAGTGACCGGTAAGGAAGCCTTTGAAGCTTATCGTGAACAAGAAGACGCTCTGAAAGCAGTAGCAGCAACCTTGAAAGCTCCTCAACTCAAAGAAGTACCTCATAAGGTTGAAGGACTTCAAGAACAACTCCGTCAATTGCAAAAAGAAAATGCAGAATTGAAGGAAAAAGCAGCAGCAGCTGTAGCAGGCGATGTCTTCAAGAATGTTCAAGAAGCAAACGGACACCGTTATATTGCTAGCCAAGTTTCTGTATCAGATGCAGGTGCCCTTCGTACCTTTGCGGATAACTGGAAACAAAAAGATTACTCTGATGTGCTTGTTCTTGTCGCAGCCATCGGTGACAAGGTCAATGTCCTTGTAGCCAGCAAGACAAAAGATGTTCATGCAGGTAATGTGATCAAAGAATTGGCTCCAATCGTCGATGGACGTGGTGGTGGTAAACCAGACATGGCCATGGCAGGAGGAAGCAACCAAGCGAAAATCCAAGAATTGTTGGATGCTGTAGCAGGTAAATTGTAATAATCGGAGAGGTTGGATGTTTGTCCAACCTCTTTTTTCAAAAAAAGCAGATCCAATTAGAAAAAGATTGCAACAAAAAAACCTTTCCGTCTGGAAAGGTTTCAGATTGAAGATAAAGTCTTCTAAAAAACTTTCCTTAGGTGAGTACGGACGTCAGCGAACTTCAAAGAAGTTCCATGACTTAGTTTTGGACCTAAGGTTCCAAAACTCCCGAGTGCTAGAAACATGATTGTTTCTAGCACTTTTCTCACGGCGGAAAGTTTTTAATCTTCAAAAAATAAAAGTCACTTTTTGAAAATCATCTATCTGTTTTATGTAAAACAATAGGTTGTCTATATTTAAAAACCTTTCCATCTGGAAAGGTTTTTGTCTTATAGGCCGTAGTTGTAATCGTCATCCTGCATGGCTTCTACTTCACCGAGAAGGTAACCATTTCCGACTTGAGAGAAGAAGTCGTGGTTAGAGGTACCGGTTGAGATTCCGTTCATGACGATTGGGTTAACGTCATCTGCTGAGTCTGGGAAAAGCGGATCTTGTCCCAAGTTCATGAGGGCTTTATTGGCGTTGTAGCGAAGGAAGGTCTTGACTTCCTCAGTCCAGCCCACACCGTCATAGAGGCTCTCTGTGTAGCCTTCTTCGTTTTCATAGAGGGTGTAGAGAAGATCATACATCCACTCTTTGAGTTTTTCTTGTTCTTCTTCTGGTAATTCGTTAAAACCAAGTTGGAACTTGTAGCCGATATAGGTTCCGTGAACTGATTCGTCCCGAATGATCAACTTGATGATCTCAGCTACGTTGGCCAATTTGTTGTTTCCAAGATAGTAGAGAGGTGTGAAGAAACCAGAGTAGAAGAGGAAGGTCTCAAGGAAAACGCTGGCGACTTTCTTTTCAAGGGGAGTCCCATTGAGATAGATTTCGTTGATGATTTCTGCCTTCCTTTGAAGGAAAGGATTGGTGTTGGTCCATTCGAAAATCTCTTCGATTTCTGACTTGGTATTCAAAGTAGAAAAGATAGAAGAGTATGACTTAGCATGGACAGATTCCATAAATTGGATGTTGTTAAAGACAGCTTCTTCATGGGGAGTACGAATATCCGCACGAAGGGCTTGAACACCTGTTTCAGATTGCATGGTATCTAGAAGAGTTAATCCCCCAAAGACTTTACCAACTAGGTCTTTTTCTTTATTAGATAACTTTCTCCAGTCATCCAAGTCGTTTGACAAAGGGATACGTGTATCCAACCAGAATTGCTCTGTCAGTTTTTCCCAGGTCGATTTATCGATGACATCTTCGATCGCATTCCAGTTAATGGCTTTGTAGTATGTTTCCATTTGCATCACTTTCTTTTTCTATTCATTCAATCGTTACTATTCTACCATAAATTGATAGAATACCGCACAAAAAGTCGGCGAACCGACTTTTGATAGCTATCTAGGATAGCGGATTAGATGACACAGCTTTCACATTGGTTGGCGCCAACTTCTCCACCATCATCTGTAAAGGTACGGACGTAGTAGATAGACTTGATTCCCTTATTAAAGGCATAGTTACGAAGGATAGACAAGTCACGAGTGGTTTGTTTGTTTTCAGTTTTCCATTCGTAAAGACCCTTTGGAATATCGCTGCGCATAAAGAGAGTCAGTGAAAGACCTTGGTCTACATGCTCAGTTGCAGCAGCATAGACATCGATGACTTTTCGCATATCCATGTCGTAGGCAGAAGTGTAGTAAGGAATCGTTTCCGTTGACAATCCTGCTGCAGGGTAGTAGATCTTACCGATTTTCTTCTCTTGGCGTTCTTCAATCCGTTGTGTAATTGGGTGGATAGAAGCAGATACGTCATTGATGTAGCTGATAGATCCATTTGGTGCGACAGCTAGGCGGTTTTGGTGGTAAAGACCATCTGCTTGAACTTTAGCACGCAGTTCTGCCCAATCCTCAGCACTTGGGATAAAGATATCTTTAAAGAGTTCTTTGACGCGATCAGATTTTGGTACAAATTCTCCAGTCGTGTACTTATCAAAGTAAGTACCATTGGCATAATCAGATTTTTCGAAGTTGTGGAAGGTAACACCACGTTCGCGCGCAATGTTGTTTGATTCTACGAGAGTCCAGTAGTTCATGAGCATGAAGTAGATGCTCGTAAACTCAATAGACTCCGGTGATCCGTATTCGATCAATTGTTGGGCAAGGTAGCTATGAAGTCCCATGGCTCCAAGACCAAAGGTATGCGCCAGTTTATTTCCGTGGTCAATAGTTGGAACGGCTACGATATGAGAGCTATCTGTAACGAAGGTCAAAGCACGAACCATGGCACGAATCGAACGACCAAAATCAGGTGAAGTCATCATGTTAACTACGTTGGTTGAACCAAGGTTACAGGAGACGTCTGTTCCCATTTGAACAAATTCTTGGGCATCGTTGATCAAGCTTGGTTCTTGAACTTGAAGGATCTCTGAACACAAGTTACTCATGATGATTTTTCCATCAACAGGGTTTGCCCGGTTAGCAGTATCAATGTTGACTACATATGGATAGCCAGATTCTTGTTGCAATTTAGAAATTTCAGTTTCCAAATCACGTGCCTTAATTTTAGTCTTGCGGATATTTGGATTAGCAACCAACTCATCGTATTTTTCAGTGATGTCGATGTAGTTAAATGGTACTCCGTATTCACGTTCCACAGAGTATGGGCTGAAGAGGTACATTTCTTCATTCTTACGCGCCAACTCGTAGAACTTGTCTGGCACGACGACCCCAAGTGAGAGAGTCTTCACCCGAACTTTTTCATCAGCATTTTCTTTCTTAGTTGAAAGGAAGGCGATGATGTCTGGGTGGAAGACGTTGAGGTAAACCACCCCAGCCCCTTGGCGTTGTCCCAATTGGTTAGAGTAAGAGAAGCTATCTTCGAAGAGTTTCATAACTGGAACCACTCCAGAAGCGGCTCCTTCATACCCTTTGATTGGTGCTCCAGCTTCACGAAGGTTGCTGAGAGAAATCCCAACCCCACCACCGATACGAGACAGTTGAAGGGCAGAGTTGATGGAACGTCCGATCGCATTCATATCATCGGTTACTTGGATCAAGAAACATGATACCAATTCCCCACGGCGGGCACGTCCAGCGTTTAAGAAAGAAGGAGTAGCTGGTTGGTAGCGTTGGTGGATAATTTCGTTTGCGATGTCTCGCGCGATAGCTTCATTTCCATCAGCAAAATAGAGAGCATTGAAAAAGACACGGTCTTCCATGCTTTCAAGATAGTATTCTCCATCATTTGTTTTCAAAGCGTATTGGTTATAGAATTTGTAGGCCGCCATGAAGGACTTGAATTGGAAGTTTTGATCTTTGATAAATTGGGCCAATTCCTCTAAAAATTCAGGACGGTATTTCTCGATAAAAGCTCTCTCAATGTAATTGTGCTCGAGAAGGTACTGAATCTTGTCTGTAATCGAGTCAAAGGTTTTAGTATTTGGTACAACATTTTCTTTAAAGAACGCATCCAAAGCTTCTTTATCTTTATGAAGCATGATTTGGCCGTTTACTGGACGGTTGATTTCATTGTTAAGACGAAAATACGTCACATCTTCAAGAGATTTTAATCCCATAATAATCCTTTTCTAGTTCAAAAAAATGAAGAGGAGAAGTCCTCTCTTTCCAAGTAAAAAGTCTAGTGTTAGGTTGCTAACGCTAGACCCTATTTAAGCAAAATACTGTGTTTATTAAGAAAGTTTCTTCAACTTAGCTGGTTGAAAACCAGAAAATACTTCATCCGGTGTTTGAATAACTGGAGCAGCATTGAAACCAAGGTTCTTAACATGCTCTACAAATTCTGGCTGTTCATCTAAGTTAATTTCGCGGTATTCCACGTGATTGCTATCGAGGAATCGCTTGGTCATTTTGCATTGAACACAATTATTTTTTGAATAAATGGTTACCATTTCTTTTCCGTTCTCCTATCGAAATATAAATCTGTAAACAGTATAAACAAAATCCAGCAACTTGTCAACAAAATAAAACTAAATATTGTGCAAAGAGATGAAATGGAGTTTTCAAAGCACAATATATTGTGGTGAGTGAAAAGTATGAAAATCGAAGAAATGGGATAGGAATAGGCTTTAAAGCATCTTTAATTAGTTATAATTTTTTGGTGAATCAATATCCTGTGGTTCAAGAGCTTCTTTTCATTGAAAGCGGAGGAAAATGTTACTTATAATATAGTAGAAAATTGAAAAGATTTTTTCTCCATTCTTCAGTAGCTTCTTAGAATGTATCTAAATTGGGATTTTTCGCAGTCTTTTTCTGTAAGTCAGTGATAAAAATCTTGAAAAAAATTTCAAAAGATGATATAATACCAAATTGTAAGGGTTATCAAAAGGTAACTCAAAAACTATTTTTTAAAAGGAGAGTCCAATTATGGCTTCTAAAGATTTCCACATCGTGGCAGAAACAGGTATCCACGCACGTCCA
>JAPJPE010000036.1 GCA_030825825.1 Streptococcus sp.
ACTCCTTGCAACACTGTGAGCCGCTTGATCCTTGAAGGACGTGCGATTGACTTATACGCAGGGATGAATCTTCCGATGGTTATCGAATTCATCAATAGCAGTCTGACTGGTAGCGAAGGGGACTACCCTGAACGTGCAAAAGAAAGTATTGTCAAGGTCAATGACCTCTTGTCAAACCTTGATGATGATGAAGATGAGTAGGTTGGTAGGGAGTCTGGGAGTATCATCTCAGGCTCCTTTCCCATTTATCAATGTTAGATTGTAGAAAGGAACAACAGGTTCTATGTTAGACTATACAAAAGAAGACTTGCAGGAGCTAGGAGCAGAGATCACAACACGTGAGATCTACCAACAACCAAGTGTTTGGAAAGAAACAGCCCGCTTGTACCATGAAAGAAAAGCGGAAATAAAAGCTTTCTTAGAAAAAATTGGGCAAGAGCATGCCTATATCAAGGTCATCCTGACAGGGGCTGGGACCTCAGCATATGTGGGGGATACTTTGGTTCCTTACTTGCAGGAAGTGCACGATGAACGGCATTGGAATTTCCAATCCATTGCGACGACCGATATCGTGGCGCATCCACAAACCTATTTCAAAAAAGAAGTGGTGACTGTCTTGGTTTCCTTTGCACGAAGTGGCAACTCGCCTGAAAGTGTTGCGACAGTTGAGTTAGCTCAAGACTTGGTCGATGAACTCTATCAGATTACCATTACTTGTGCGGAAGAAGGAAAACTGGCCCAGCATGCCCACGGAGATGAGCGCAACCTTTTGCTTCTCCAACCAAAAGAAACCAATGATGCTGGCTTTGCCATGACTTCGAGCTTTACCTCTATGCTCCTGACAGCTCTCTTGGTCTTTGATCCAAGTGAGGAAAAAACCAAAGAAAAACGGGTAGAAGAATTGATTCATCTGTCAGAGCAGGTCTTGGAGAAAGATCGCGAGGTCAAGGAAGTGGTCGATCTAGACTTTGAGCGCGTGATCTATCTAGGAGCGGGGCCTTTCTTTGGGCTAGCCCATGAAGCCCAGCTCAAGATTTTGGAATTGACTGCAGGAAAAATCGCGACCATGTACGAGAGTCCTGTCGGCTTCCGTCATGGACCGAAATCCCTCATCAATGATCAGACACTCGTCTTGGTCTTTGGATCCATTGATCCTTATACCCGACAGTATGATCTGGACTTGGTTCGAGAAGTTGCAGGGGATCAGATTGCCCGTCAGGTCGTCCTCTTGACCAATCAAGCTGCAGGAATCGAGCATGTACGAGAAGTGTTAGTAGAAGCTTCTGCAGACTCATTAGATATCTACCGTGCCTTCCCATACATTATCTATGGTCAATTGATTTCTCTCTTGACTTCGCTCAAGGTGCAAAATCGCCCAGACACACCTTCACCGACTGGTACCGTCAATCGGGTTGTTCAAGGGGTAATCATCCATCCATTTCATAAAGAATAGCCACTAATTTTCTATAAAAAGTGGAGTGTTTCTTCTTGTGAAACTGATACGATGGAGAAAAACAGTGAGAGGAGAAGGTTTGTGAAACAGTATCAAGAAAGCGTGTTTGGGGAATGGCAGAATCAAGAGGTTCGGGCTTATCGCCTCGAAAATGACAAGGGCTACCAATTATCTGTCATGACCTATGGGGCGACGATTTTAGAATATGTGACACCGGATAAAGAAGATCAGTTTACGAATATTATTCTAGGCTTTGATCGCTTTGAGGACTATGTGGGCAATAGCCCTAAATATGGGGCTAGTATTGGCCCGGTAGCAGGCCGGATTGCAGGGGCAAGTTTTGAACTCAATGGTCAGACCTATCACTTGGAAGCCAATAATGGTACCAACTGCAACCACAGTGGACCGACGGGCTGGGACAGTGCCTTGTTTAGCGTGGAGTCGGTAACGGATCAGGAAATTACTCTGTACACAGAGCGTGCAGATGGTACCGGCGGTTTCCCTGGAAATCTCAAGATCTGGGTAACCTATGGTTTGACGGAAGATGGTGAACTTGAGATTGCCTATCGGGTAGAAACGGATCAAGATACCTTGGTCAACCCGACCAACCACAGCTATTTCAACCTATCTGGGAACTTCACCCAGCCGATCAATGACCATGTCTTTCAGATCAACCATCAAGGGCTTTACCCTATCCATCCAGACGGTGTTCCTCTTCAGACCGTGGATAGAGAAAGTCCGGTTGTCCAGCATCTCTACCAAGCCATGCTCTTGGAGGATCTTTTTAAGGACTCTGATCCGCAAATCCGCCTGGTAGAAGGATTAGACCATCCATTTGCTCTTCCAGAAGGGCATGAAAATGCTGGCTTTCTTTACCATCAGCCATCTGGACGTTTCTTGACCTTCAAGTCAGAAGCCCCAGCCTTGGTGGTATATTCAGCCAATTTCGTAGACGAAACGGTTCATCTGCAAGGCCAACCAATGGTGCAGCACAATGGCTTGGCTCTAGAATTCCAAACAGTGCCAGATGCCATTCACAGTGATCAGGCTGAAAAGGTCATCTTGAGAGCAGGTCAAGTCTTCACCAGCAAGACTAGCTACCATGCCATCGCTAAGAAATAAGGAGGAAAGGGGTGACCCAAACAAGAATGTGAAATCCTTGCTTGGGACATCCTCTTTTTCTCGAAAAAAATTTTTTAGAAAAACTATAAGGAAAGTTTAAGCTTCCTATCGTATACTAATACCATCATCAAAGACCTCCTAACTTTGAATGATAAAACTCCTAAAACTTTTTCATAATAATCTCCCTATAAGAGCCACCAAAACCGGTGGCTTTTTCTATGTACCTTAGCGAACGTTAGTGAGCTTAGGTACATTGATGCAGTTTGAGCGGAGCGAAAACTACGTTCCTTATTCTTTACGAGCATTAGCGAGTTTAGGTACATTGACGCAGTTCGAACGCAAGTGAGAACTACGATCTTTAAAAAATTAATGAGGTGAACTCAGAGAGTTCAACCGAACCAAAGGTACCGAAGTATTTTAATAGAGCGTAAGCTCTTTATTTTTTTGCACAGAAAAAAGCTCCTTGAGAAAATCTCAAGGAGCAGTGGAATGACTACTTGCTCGTTGCATCAGACACTTTTTTGAATTTTGCTGAAATAATCGTATTTAGATTATTCCGTCCATCGCGTTGCTCAATCGTCAACGTTAAAATATCTCCATCAATAGAGTATTTATACGTAGTTTCTTTAGCGACAGGTCCAATGGACATGGTTGCAAGTTGCACAATATTGATAGCTTCTGGGAAGATAATCGTTTGGTTTGCTGTATCTAATTTACCGTTCTTCAATACAGAATGAATTTTAGCATTACCTCTATCAAATTCATAAGTTGTATTGGGCAAGTCTTTAGCGCCATCCTGTAGATTGACTGATAATTTGGTAAATTGATTTTTAATATATTCGTCTTTCGTTTGAGTCACTTTAGATGAATCTTTTTGTTTTAAGTAATCGTAGAACCTTCCAAAACCATCTGCTAGAGATACAGTATAGTCGAATTCAACAGATGTATCTGTAATGTTCAACGTTGGTTTTAAATCTTTCCATGCCTCAGGATAGATCAACTTGATAGCCGAATCATCATTGTCAAAATCTTTAAAGGCTAAGCTACGTTCAAGAGCTGGTCGGAAGTCGATGGCTTGCCATTTTCCTTCAATTGGAACAGGGTCTTTTTGAGTAGTGCTTCCTTTACGTTTGAAGTGTAGTTCATAGTGAACTGGAAGATTATTTTTCTTCGCTTTTCCGTCAATCGTGACATAAAGCATGTCGTCTTTTAATTTGTAGTGATATGTGTTTGGCGAAACGCGATTTTCACCGAATGAGAAGAAGAATGAGTTTGCTACTGAAAGTCCTTCATCAAAGGTCATTGTTTTGGCACCTTGATCAATAGAACCCGTTGCTTCGTAGCTAAACACGCCAGTATCTTTATTCATGCTGACTTTGTATTTCTTAAAGTCGCCTGCAAATCCTTCATGAGAGTCATACATGATTTTTTTGAATTCTTCTTCAGTCTTGCCTCTAGCTTCTGTTGTGACAGTGTAGAAAGCTTTAATAAAGTTATCAATGTTATAGTCGTATTTAATCGTTGCCGTATTGTTTTCAATCTTCATGTCCATTTTGAAGTCTTTAACAGATTCAAGCAAGTGTGCAAAGTGGATTCCATGGAGGGTATAGGCACCGATGGATTCCGTTAAAGCATCGAGAGTATCGACTAATTCCCATTCGCCATCAATCGTTTCGACTTTTGCTGTTTCTGTTTTAGCAGCATTTTTAGAGCCACTTTGTTTTTGAGAACAAGAAGCTAGTAGGAAGACTGAGAGCAGAGCAACGAATGCTAAAAATAATTTTTTATAACGTCTAATCATCGTTAGACCTCCTTAAAATAGATGATTGTATTACGCTTATATTATACGTTCAACACAATTGTTTTGCAAGGGCTTTCAAACGAATCGCAATTTTGTTTTGTAACTTGACCGATTATTCAACATAAGAAACGTAAAAATTGTATGTAGCAGAGTACCCAATAGATGAGATTCTCAAGGTTTCCTAAATTATTTTTTTGAACAGAAAAAAGCTCCTTGAGAAAATCTCAAGGGGCAGGGAGTTATTTAATTAGTTTTAGGATCTGAAACTTTCTTGAATTTCATCGGATAAACGAGATGTGCTCCTGTTTCTTCGAATGTTTTTTCAGCGTAAATTGTAAGGATGTCACCATTCAATTCGTAGTGATAAGTAATTGGTACGTCTGTAGAATTAATATAAAGAGGTAGAACTCCAAAGATGTTTGGAACTTCAGGGAATACGATCGTTTTTGCTTTCTCGTTTAAAACCCCATCATTTAACGTTGCAGTTAACACTTTTGTATTGTTATCAAACGTTCCAGTTTGATGTTTAAAGCTTTCAAATTTCTTTTCTCTTACGCCTAGAAGGATGGCAGTAGCTTCTTCTTTTGTAGGATATTTATCTTTATTCTGTTCAGCATAAAAATCAATATACTTATTCATATCTGCACTATAAGAATAAGTTACATCTGTTCCTGTAATTTTTAGAGTCGGAACGATATCTTGGAAGGCTTCAGTAACCTTTAATCGACTATTAGCATCATCATAATAAATTAAGAAAGTACGTTCCACTGTATCTCTAAAATCTACAGCTTTCCAGTCTCCTTCGAGTGAGACTGGGGTAGGTGCTACTGTGGTAGTTTCTGCAACTGTTGTAGTCTCAGCGGTTGTTTGTTGTTTCTGTTGCTGTTGTTTCTGTTGTTGCCCACATCCTGATACAAATAGAAGAGCAAGAAGGGAAAACATCCATAGGGAACTTTTTTTCATATTGTTCATGATTGATCACTCCTTCTAATGATTGTCTCCTACGTAATTGAAACGAAGACGTATTACTCTAAAATGACTTTGTTCATCTTGACCTTCAGCATAAAGTGTTAGTTGGTTACCTTCAACGGTGTAAGTATAAGTAATTGGTACAAGTGAGTTATACGTGGTTCCCATAACAATTCTACTTAAAAATGTAGGTGTTTCAGGGAACGTAATAGTATGTTTCTGCGTATCGATTTCTCCAGTTAGAGAATAATCATAGGCATAATTAGGTTCGTCAAGAGTAATCTTTGTATGTTTCAAATTTGGAATATAATTCTTAAATTCAGCAGTTTTATTTTTTAAATACGATTCATAATTCGCTTTGTTCTCTCCTGTTGCAAATGCTTGATCCTCATACAGTTCTCTGTAATCAAAATGGTACTTCAATTCAACGGTTTTATCTTTAATGGTCATTGTCATCTTAACCTTATCGAAGTCATCAAGCATTAGTACGGCGGCTAGTTTTTTGATATTAGAAGCTAGGAATACTTTCTGAATGGTCATTTGTTGGTCAGTCCATTTCCAAGTTCCTTGTTGATCCTTTGTAAGATCTTGTGGTGCTTTTATTGTTTGAGGAGATTTATTTGTTTGAGAAGACTTATTTGTTTTAGAAGACTGCGATGGAGAAGACTGACATCCCGCAATAAGGAGCACTGCAAAGAATGCCAAGAAACCGAAAAGGATCTTCTTTGTTTTAGTAAACATAAATTTACCTCCTAAACGTTGTTGCTTTAATTTTATCATTAAAGGAAATAATTATAAAGTGAAATGGTGAGCGATAGATGAAGAAGAAGGGACTGTATAATAAAAAGAAAGGTTGGCGATGAGGGCAACCGTTCAACTTATTCTAACAAACGCTAGTGAGAACCAGGATCTTTAAAAAACACATTCTATTTATGGTACCGAAGGTATCATTTTTTGCTATAATAGACTGTATGAGTAGAATTTTAGACAATGAAATCATGGGCGATGAAGAGGCCGTTGAACGGACGTTGCGCCCGCAATATTTACATGAATATATTGGTCAAGATAAGGTCAAGGACCAGCTGAAAATCTTTATTGAGGCGGCTAAGCTTCGGGATGAAGCGCTGGATCATGTCCTTCTTTTTGGCCCTCCGGGGCTTGGAAAAACCACCATGGCCTTTGTCATCGCCAATGAACTGGGCGTCAATCTCAAGCAGACTTCTGGTCCTGTCATTGAAAAGGCCGGTGATTTGGTAGCTATCCTCAATGATCTAGAGCCGGGGGATGTCCTCTTTATCGATGAGATCCACCGTCTTCCTATGTCAGTCGAAGAAGTGCTTTACAGCGCCATGGAAGATTTTTACATCGACATTATGATTGGCGCTGGTGAGAGCAGCCGGAGTGTCCATCTGGACCTTCCTCCTTTCACTCTGATTGGGGCAACGACTCGAGCTGGTATGCTGTCCAATCCCTTGCGTGCTCGCTTTGGAATTACGGGGCACATGGAATACTATGAGCAGGATGATTTGACAGAGATTGTCGAGCGGACCGCCGAAATCTTTGAGATGGAAATTACCCACGAAGCTGCCGAAGAGCTTTCTCTTCGTAGTCGTGGGACCCCTCGGATTGCCAACCGTTTGCTCAAACGGGTGCGCGATTTTGCTCAGATCATGGGCGATGGCTTGATTGACGATACCATTACAGACAAGGCCCTCTCTATGCTGGATGTGGACCATGAAGGACTGGACTATGTCGATCAAAAGATCCTGCGCACCATGATTGAAATGTACGGCGGTGGCCCGGTCGGGCTTGGGACTCTATCGGTCAATATTGCTGAAGAACGTGAAACTGTAGAAGATATGTATGAGCCTTACTTGATTCAAAAAGGCTTTATCATGCGGACCCGGACAGGGCGCGTGGCGACTCGCAAGGCTTATGAACACCTGGGTTATCCCTACAATGGAGACTAGAAGAAGATGCTGACGGAAGAAGCAATAGTAGAACAAATCCAAGCGGATCCGGAGATGATGACTGTTTTGGCTATCATTCGGGATCTCAACTTGGCAGATGCCTGGTTAGCGGCGGGCGCGGTGCGCAATTTCATCTGGAACCAGCTCTCTGGAAAACCAGGGTTTGACGCGACAACCGATATGGATCTGGTCTTTTATGACCCTACGATCAGCTATGAGGAGACTCTGCAGATCGAGCAAGAATTAAAGAAGACCTATCCCCAGTACGCTTGGGAAGTGAAAAATCAAGTCTATATGCACCAGCATAGTCCGGGGACGGCTCCTTATCGCAGTGCCTGTGATGCGGTTTCTAAATACCCCGAGCAGTGTACGGCTCTTGCGGTTCGCTTAAGGAAAGAGGGCCAGCTAGAACTCTTTCTCCCTTATGGGACAAAGGATATCGAAGACTTCATCGTTCAGCCAACTCCGCATTTTTTAGCCAGCCCAGAGCGTTTAGCGGTTTATACAGAGCGGATGAAAAAGAAAAATTGGCAGAGTAAATGGCCTCCATTAGAGGTTCGTTTTCCAAAATAGAGAAACAGATCAGATTTGAAAAAGGAATCTGATTTTTCTTTAAAATGATGGAGCCACTTTGTCATCTTTCTGTCACATTTTTGTTATAATAGTAATAGTATGCTGGTTTTCCATAGTGGAAAGCCAAGAGCTCAGCTAGGTTGGGCAGTCCGAACAAGGAGTTAGGTGGAATCATGAAAAAAATCGTCTTTGTCTGCTTAGGAAATATTTGTCGGAGCCCCATGGCGGAGTTTGTCATGAAGGATTTGACGGATCAGTATGAGATTGAAAGTCGGGCCACCTCGAGCTGGGAACATGGCAATCCCATCCATCGGGGAACCCAGAAAATCTTTCAACAACACCAGGTCCCATATGATCCAGCCAAGACGTCCTTGCAGATCAAGGAAGAGGATTTTTACAACTTTGATTTGATCCTAGGAATGGACGAAAACAATGTAGCAGATCTGAAGCGAATGGCTCCTGCAGGAACAGAACACAAGATTCATCTTTTTGCTGCTGAAAGTGTGCCAGATCCTTGGTATACCGGTGATTTTGAGGAGACCTATTCCAGAGTTCTGACTGGCTGTAAGGCCTGGTTGGATCAGCTAGCAACTTCCTAAGAGTTTGATATGTGAGAGAATACAGAATATGAAAGAATTTTATGAGACTTATAAGGTCTATCTAACACGAAAAAATTTAGAAATAGCAGCATTAGTCGTGATTATTCTATCTGCTTTGATGGTTTTCTTTTCAGCCATTCCAGGTCAGGGCGTCTTGACCCTGGATAAGGGGGCGATCCGTTACGACGGAAGTTTGGTCCGTGGCAAGATGAATGGCAAGGGAACCGTCACCTTTAAAAATGGGGATACCTATACAGGTAACCTCGTCAACGGCTCTTTTAGCGGCTATGGTAAGTTTAAGTCCAAGGATGGTTGGACCTATGAAGGGCAGTTTGTTAACGGCCAGCCGGAGGGCAAAGGCACCTTGACCACAGAAGCCAACGTCGTATACAAAGGAACATTCAAGCAGGGGATTTATCAAAATGCGCATTAAATGGTTTTCACTAGTCCGTGTTACAGGACTCTTATTGGTATTGCTTTACCATTTCTTCCAAAAAGCCTTTCCTGGAGGCTTCATTGGGGTAGATATTTTCTTCACCTTCTCAGGATTTTTGATTACAGCGCTCTTGATCGATGAATTTGCGCGCAAGCAAGGAATCGACTACCTGGCATTCTTGAAACGGCGCTTTTACCGGATCGTACCACCCCTTGTCTTTATGGTCTTGGTCGTGATGCCCTTTACCTTTTTGGTCCAACGGGACTACGTGGCTGGTATTGGGACTCAGATTGCGGCGGTCTTCGGTTTTGTGACCAATTTCTTTGAGATGGCAACGGGTGGTAGTTACGAAAGTAACTTCATTCCCCATCTCTTCCTTCATACCTGGAGTTTGGCCCTAGAAGTGCATTACTATGTGCTCTGGGCACTTTTGGCATGGTTCTTGGCTAAGCGTGCTAAGACGGTTGGGAAATACCGAGGTATGCTCTTCCTGGCGTCCAGCGGACTCTTTCTCTTCACCTTCTTGTCCATGTTCATCCGCGCCTTTCTGACAGCTAATTTCTCCACCATCTATTTTTCTAGCTTCACTCACATCTTCCCCTTCTTTGCGGGATCATGCCTAGCAACGGTGACAGGGATTGCCAATGTCAGCCCGAACTTTACAAAGCTGGTGCAGTCTTGGAGCATGAAAAAGACCTTATCGGTCTTGGGTGGAAGCTTTGCCTTCTTGTTTGTGCTCAATCTTTTCTTGCCATTTGATAGCTTGTGGACCTATCTATTTGGCTTTTTAGCAGCGACAATCGCAGCCTGTGCCATGATTCTGTCGGCCCGCATTTTCCATGAGAAGACGCCAAATAAAAAAGAGCCGGCAATCCTTAATTTTCTTGCGGATACCAGTTATGGCGTTTATCTTTTCCACTGGCCTTTCTTTATCATCTTCTCTCAACATTTGGGAAATATGATGGCAGCCCTTGTGACGACGATCGTTTCCTTGATTCTAACGGCTCTGTCCTTCTATATTTTGGAGCCAACCATTGCAGGCAAGGAGCCTCGTGTCTTTGGTATGAAGATGGATCTTAGCTTTTTGACCAAGCCGATCTTTTACCTCATGATTCCATTAGCTCTCTTGATGATCGGGATCTCTGCCTTTGCACCAACAGTCGGAGCTTTTGATGAGAGTTTGGTGGTGAGTGGTCTAAATCAAGCAGATAGCAAAATGCAGGTCACACGGACGCAGGTGGACAATGCGACGGCAACAGACTATAACGTCTCAAATGGTGTGACCATGATCGGTGATTCCGTTAACTTGCGAGCGCAGGACTACCTGACTAAAGCGATCCCGGGTATCCAGATCGATGCAGTGGTGAGCCGTCAGTTGGAAAATGGAATGAAGGTCTTTGAAACCGATATCTCCAACAAAGTTCTCCTAAAAAATGTGGTCATTGCCCTAGGAACCAATACGGTAAGCAACTACAAAGAATTGCTGGATCAGTATGTTGAGAAACTTCCAAAAGGCCGTCGCTTGATCCTTGTGACACCATATGATGGTCGCTATGCCAACGATCAGTCCAGTGAATCGGTTCAAACGCGTCTTTATGAGTTGGAACTAGCCAAGAAATACGACTTTATCACGATTGCGGACTGGTACCAAGTGGCAATTGAAAATCCAAACATTTGGGTGGGAACAGACTCTGTTCACTTCAATATGGAAACCAATGGTGGGGAACTCTATGCTCAAACAGTCAAAGAAGCCCTTGATAAGGCCGAAAAAGGTCCGGTCAAGAAGTAAAAATGCTTCTCTGAAACTGAAACAAAACAAATCCTAACAAAATAAAACAAAAAGCAACTTTTTACTTGTAAAAAGCTGCTTATTTTAGTAAGATTAAGAAAACGCTTACAAAAATCAATTGAAAACATCTCTTTGTGAAGAAAAAATTTTTTTAATTATTTTTTCACAATTTTGCTAGATAATTGCTTTAACAGCAATAGGATTGATAAAGGTTTCACAAACTTCAAAAAATTCTTTGTGAAAGTTGCTTGGAAGTGTTTACAAAAATCTCAAAATAGAGTACAATTATATTGTGAAATAATTAACAAATCGAAATTTCTTACACTATTCTTGAAAGTTTCTGAAAACAGGAAA
>JAPJPE010000037.1 GCA_030825825.1 Streptococcus sp.
GAGCAACAGCGGGCCCAATTGGCCTACCAACAAAGCCAAGAGCAACTGAAAGAAATTCAGGAACTCTTAGAAGCTTTGAAGTCAGAATTGGCAACAGATGCGACCCAGTCTCTCCAAGAAGAGATGGAATCCCTTACTGAGCAATTGGCAGAAATTGAGCTTCAAAAAGAAAATTTGAACCGCGACATTGAAACAATGAAGTCGGACAAAGATGTTCTGCAACAAAAAGTACAAAACTTGCAAGAGCAATTGGCAGAATTGCGACTTCAACAGACGGAATGGTTGAGCCAACAAAGCTATGAGCAAACAGATGCTCGTCGCTTGGAAGAAACGATCTCCCAGTTGGAAGTAGAAGAGCATCAGTTGCAATTGCTGATTGAACAAGGCGATGCCCAAGTTCAAACAGTAGATGTGGAGCAGCTAGCCAATCAATTGGCACAGGCCCAAGCCAAGAAAACGGACTTGGAACAAGGGGTCATTCGGAAACGCTTTGAGCTAGATGATTTGGAAGGCCAGGCCGAAGATGTGGCAGAACAGATGGAACAAGCTCGCAAGAAAAACGAAGAGTGGATTCGTCAACAAGCCAAGGCTGAAGCGACACGTGAAAAGCATGCGGATCGTTTGAACAAACTCTTAACGCAAATTACCGATGAATTCATGCAAAGCTTTGACCAAGCCAAAGAACAGGCCAAACCTGTTGAAAATCTTGCAGCAGCTGAAAACCAGCTCAAGAGCATCGAAAAAGATATTAAGGCACTTGGTCCAGTCAATGTGGATGCGATCGAGCAGTACGACGAGGTGAAGGGGCGCTTTGATTTCCTTTCCAGCCAGCGTGAGGATGTCTTGGCTGCGAAAAATATGCTTCTGTCTACCATCAACGACATGAATGATGAAGTCAAGGAACGCTTTAAATCAACTTTTGAAGCCATTCGTGAATCCTTTAAAGTCACTTTCCGTCAAATGTTTGGTGGGGGGGCTGCTGATTTGATTTTGACAGAGCCAGATCTTCTGACAGCTGGTGTTGAGATTTCTGTGCAGCCACCTGGTAAAAAGATCCAATCCTTAAACCTCATGAGTGGTGGAGAAAAGGCCTTGTCTGCCTTGGCCCTCTTGTTCTCGATCATTCGTGTCAAGACCATTCCATTTGTCATTCTGGATGAGGTAGAGGCTGCTCTGGATGAGGCCAATGTCAAGCGCTTTGGTGATTATCTCAACCGCTTTGATAAGGAAAGCCAATTTATTGTCGTGACGCACCGGAAGGGAACCATGTCAGCTGCAGATTCCATCTATGGAGTGACCATGCAGGAATCTGGGGTTTCTAAAATCGTCTCTGTAAAATTGAAAGACTTAGAAAATGAAGAATAATGATATCAAATTGATCGCTACGGATATGGATGGAACTTTTTTAAATGACCAACATCAGTACGATCAAGACCTTTTACGCAAGGTGTTAGCAGGTTGCAAAGAAAAAGGCATTTATTTTGCCGCTGCGAGTGGCCGTGCCCTCCTTTCTCTCAAATCCCTCTTTAAAGGGTTTGAAGACCAGATGATTTTCATTGCTGAAAATGGTAGTGTGGTAGAATTTCATGGAGAAGATCTCTACGAAGCGACCATGTCCAAAAACTTTTATTTGAGTGTTTTTGAGGCTTTGAAAGCTTCCCCTTATGCAGACCCGAATAAGCTTCTTTTGACTGGGAAAAAAGGGAGCTATGTCTTAGAAACAGTAGATCCCGACTATCTGGCCTTGAGTCAGCACTACAATGAAAACATTCAAAAAGTGAAAAGCCTAGCAGATATTCAGGATGAAATCTTCAAATTGACCACCAACTTTGATGCAGCTCTAGTACTTGAAGGTGAGCAATGGGTCACTGAGAACATCCCCGGTGTCAAAGCGATGACGACAGGTTTTGAATCGATTGATATTGTCCTCGATTATGTCGATAAGGGAGTGGCCATTACCGCCTTAGCGGATAAACTAGGGATCTCGATGGATCAGGTGATGGCTTTCGGGGATAACTTAAATGACCTCCATATGATGCAAGTCGTGGGCCATCCTGTAGCGCCAGAAAATGCACGTCCTGAAATCTTAGCGATTGCTGAAAAAGTCATCGGCCACCATGCGACTGGTTCTGTCCTACGCTACATGGAGGAAATTGTATGAGTAAGATTTCCTTGATTGCGCTGGATTTAGATGGGACCCTTCTCAATTCAGAAAAAAAGATCTCCCCTCGCAATAGAGCAGCCCTCGCTGCTGCACAGGCCCAAGGTGTCAAGGTGGTTCTAACCACTGGTCGGCCCCTGAAAGCCATGGATTTTCTTTTGGAAGAATTGGGAACAGCAGGCCTCAAAGAAGAGTATACGATTACCTTCAATGGTGGCTTAGTGCAGCGAAATAATGGAGAGATTCTCTCAAAAGTTGTCTTGGCACCAGAAGATGTCGCAACCATTCATGATGAAACAGCCCGTCTAGGCCTTCCGCTGGATGCTATCAGTGAGGGAACGGTTTATGAGATTCATGCAGATCGAAAGTCTCTCTATTCCCTTTACAATCCCTACCTGAACTTTATTGAAACAGATTTTAAAGACCTGCCATCCACGATTTCCTACAACAAGTGTGTGACAGCAGTCGATCAAGACTTTTTAGATGCAGCGATCAAGCAGATCAAGCCGGACTTATTTCAAGACTATGAAATTTTTAAATCTCGGGAAATGTTGCTGGAATGGTGCCCTAAAAATGTTCACAAGGCGACAGGTTTAGAGGCACTGGCAGCTATTTTGGGCCTTAAGGCAGATCAAGTCATGGCCTGTGGAGATGAAGCCAATGACCTGTCTATGATCCAGTGGGCTGGACTAGGGGTTGCCATGGGCAATGCGATTCCAGCAGTGAAGGAAGTTGCAGCGCTTGTGGCCCCTATGACCAATGACCAAGATGCTGTCGCATGGGCGATTGAAAATTATGTGCTAAAGGAGAGTGAATAAATGGGATTATTTGATCGTTTATTTGGAAAAAAAGAAGAAACTGAAAAAGTGCTTCCGTCTTCGGAAGAAGTGACGGAAAGTACTGAGGTTGAAGAAACTGTCAAAGAGGAGCCGGCGGCTACCTTAAATGACAAGGAAGAGCAAAAAATCGCTGATATGGAGGCTTATTACCAAGAGCTCAAAGCGCGAATTGCAGCCACTCATCAACCTATTTCAACCGTTGCTCAAGAAGAGCCGGCAGAGGAACCTCTTGTTGAAGAAATCGTGACTTCAGAGACTCCTGAAGATCAAGAACCAGTAGAGGAGCCTCCAGTTGCCTTTGAACCTGCTCAAACAGAAGCAATTCCTCAAGAAGTTTCACCACTAGCTGATGACACGGAGACTGAGCCTCTTGAAGAAGTGAAAATTGAAGCGGAAGAAACTGAAGATGGTGAGGAAGCAGATGGGGCTAACGGTTCAGAAATGGAAGAAGAGTCACCAATTGCCTCTCCATCATCTGACGCTGAGCTAGTAGAAGGGAGCACGACAGAAGAAGAGTCTCCAGAACTAGTAGAAGCTCAGGATGAGGTTTCAGAACCTGAAGTATCAGAAGCGATCGCTCAAGTGGAGGAAACTTCTGAAGTAGCAGAAGCCGAGTCCAGACTTCCTCAAGGAGAAGCAGCATCAGTCGTTGAGGAAAGAACTGTTGAAGAGGCAGAGGAGCCGATTCCAGACGAGGTTGAGCCAGAGCAAGAAACCATTCAGGAAAAATACGATCGTAGCTTGAAAAAGACACGGACTGGATTTGGAGCACGTCTCAATGCTTTCTTTGCTAATTTCCGTTCAGTCGATGAAGAATTCTTTGAAGAATTGGAAGAACTCTTGATCATGAGTGACGTTGGGGTTCAAGTGGCCTCTAATTTAACCGAAGAGTTGCGCTATGAAGCCCGTTTGGAAAATGCCAAAAAACCAGATGCTCTCAAGCGCGTGATCATTGAAAAATTGGTGGACTTGTATGAAAAGGATGGCCAATTTAATGAAGCCATTCGTTTTCAAGATGGTCTTACGGTCATGCTCTTTGTTGGGGTCAATGGAGTTGGTAAAACCACATCTATCGGGAAGTTAGCCCACCGCTACAAACAAGAAGGCAAGAAAGTCATGTTGGTTGCAGCAGATACTTTCCGTGCAGGAGCAGTGGCTCAACTGGCAGAATGGGGACGCCGCGTAGATGTTCCAGTTGTAACAGGTCCTGAAAAATCAGATCCTGCTAGCGTCGTCTTTGATGGAATGGAACGTGCAATCGCTGAAAACATTGATGTTCTGATGATTGATACGGCGGGTCGTCTGCAAAACAAGGACAACCTCATGGCGGAGCTGGAAAAAATCGGTCGCATTATCAAGCGTGTGGTACCTGATGCACCGCATGAAACCTTGCTGGCCCTTGATGCATCGACTGGTCAAAATGCCTTGGTGCAAGCCAAAGAATTTTCAAAAATTACGCCTGTGACAGGAATTGTATTGACCAAGATCGATGGAACGGCTCGAGGTGGGGTCGTCCTTGCGATTCGTGAAGAGTTGGACATTCCAGTGAAGTTGATTGGATTCGGAGAAAAGATTGATGATATCGGACCATTCCACTCAGAAAACTTCATGAGAGGTCTCTTGGAGGGCTTGATTTAAGAGTCAAATAGAAAAAGACAAATTGTTGAAGAACAATTTGTCTTTTTGTTTCCTTGCACTATCAAAAAAACCACCCGAAGGTGGCTTTCCTTAATTCTTAGGTTCAGGTTTCCAAACCCATTCGGCTCCGTATTCTGCAAGGAGATCATCGGATGCAGTTGGTCCCATGGATCCAGACTTGTATTCATAGAGCGGCGCTCCATTTTCGGCCCATAGTTTTTCAATCCGGTCAATCAATTGCCATGAAGCACGGACTTCGTGCCAGTGGCTGTAATTGGTTGAGTCATTGTTCAAAACATCGAAAATTAATTTTTCATAAGGCTCTGGTGAAGCCCCAGTTGCGGTCGCATCTGTTTCGTAATCAAAGGAAATTGGTGCGATACTGAATTTTTCTCCGACCTCTTTTCCGTTGATGCTCAATGAGAAACCTTCATTTGGTTGGATATAAATGGTCAAGACATTTGGTTGCAAGCTATGTCCAAAGATGGAGTCGGTTTGCTTGAAGACCACATTGACCATGGTTCCTTTTTGGGTCAAGCGTTTTCCAGTACGGAAGAAGAAAGGAACTCCACGGAAGCGATCGCTATCAACAAAGAATGCACCAGAAGCATAGGTTTCTGTAGTAGATTCAGGGTCGACATTGGGCTCACTGCGATAAGAGATATCTTTTTTCCCTTCGATCGTACCTGAATGGTATTGACCACGGATAAAGAATTTTTTCAATTCGTCATCTGTTGGATTGTGCAATTGCTCAAAAACTTTAACTTTTTCTGCCCGAATCGCATCCTTGGTAAAGGTAGCTGGTTTATCCATGGCAAGCAAAGACAAAAGCTGAAGGGTATGGTTTTGCACCATATCTCGAAGGGCCCCCGAGTGATCATAGTAGCCACCGCGTTCTTCAACCCCCAAGCGTTCAGCAAAGGTAATTTGGATATTGTCAATAAAATCTCGGTTCCAAAGATTATCAAAAATAAGATTTCCAAAACGAATGGCAAAGATATTTTGGATCATTTCTTTTCCAAGGTAATGGTCGATCCGGAAGATTTGTTCTTCATCAAAGGTTTCTTCCAATTCCTTGTTGAGCTGACTTGCCGTTTCCAGGTCTGTACCGAAAGGTTTTTCAACGATCAAGCGCTCAAAGCCTAGCCCATCCACAATGCCTTCTGATTTGAGGTGTTTGGCAATGGTTCCAAAAAATTGAGGAGCCATGGACAAGAAGAAGACCTTGTTGTGTTCTGTTTGGTATTTTTCATCCAAGCTATTTTGCAATTCGCGCAGGGCGATGTAATGTTCGGTATCATTGACATCGTGGCTTTGGTAGTAGAAATGGCTAGCGAATTCTTGAGCTTGTTGAGGGCTATCGGCCAGATCTGTGATGGATTCTACCACGACTGATTCAAAGTATTCCTTGCTCCATGGTCTGCGGGCTGTTCCGATAACCGCAAAGTTTTCAGATAGATTTCCTGATTTATAGAGTCTAAAAAGGGATGGGTAGAGTTTGCGCTTGGCTAAATCTCCACTAGCCCCGAAAATGGTTACAATAACTTTTGAAGACATTTAAGTACCTATTTCCTATTTTATTAACCATATTTTACCATAAAATCTACAAGATTTCTTTGATGGAATCGTTGTTCCGAATATTTTCCGCTTGGATTAGAGGATTTGAGAGGAAAGCATAGAAAAAGCTAGAACCAATGTGGATTCTAGCTTGAAAAGTTATAAGATGTTTGGATCTACAACGGAAGCTCCATCAGAATACGCGGTAGACATAAGGATTGGCTGGTTTTGTAATGGTCTGGCAATCGCTAATGTGGAGGACAGGCAAGCTTTGTTTGAGCTGCTTGTGGTATTCAATGGACAAGGTTCCTTTAGCGTGGATCCAGGTATTGTTTTCAAAATGCTGCGGAGCACCCGTCGTTAAGAGACCGTAGACTCCGGAATCTGCGATACAGTGGATGATCCCAAAGCGAAAGAGGAATTGGCTGTCCTTGTTATTGGGGTCATTGTATACAAAACCGGTCAGCTCGATTGTCTTTCCTGCAAATTGGTCAGGATAATCATAAATAACCTCCATGACTTCCATGTAATTCTCAGTGGTCACCTGAATCACTTTTTTATCAACATATTTCTTTGCCGCCTGCTTCATTTCTGATTCATAGGCAGATTTGGTAAAATAGCTACTAGTATCTGGTTTGAGATACTGGGTTGTTGTCCCTTCGTCCTGCTGGATTTCCTTGGAAGATCCAGCCGCAACCGGGAAGTGGTAGCCTTTGGCAGAGACTGTTTGGGAATCCAGTGTCACTGTAGGGAAAAATAGCCCGACAAACAAAGGAATACAGAGCAAGAAAATACTCGCCACTTTTGCCCAGAAGCCAGAGAGATGACTGTGGATCTTCATCTGCTTGACCCAGATGATCAGCTGCACAAGAGCTAAAACAAAGGACAAGAACATGGAAATATAAGCCAAGTAAGAATAGTGTAAGTTGATGTATTGATTGAGCTTACCAGATAATTGCAGGTACATGGTGAGCTCAAAATAGCCAGCTAATATCAAGAAACGAATCATAGCACTACCCCCACAAACCAAGCATAAAGGAGCACAACTCCACTCACAATTCCGATAAATTGCCAGATAAAACGGGTCTTGAGATAATTTTTCATCATGAGGAGATTTTTGACATCAAGCATAGGCCCAATCACCAAAAAGGCAAGAACAGGCGCTACTCCAAAACTCGTCAGAAGAGAGGATCCAACAAAGGCGTCCGCCTCGCTACAAAGTGAGAGGAGGAAGGACAAGGCCATAAGGAGGAGAATAGCAATAACCGGCGTCGCACTGATCGAAGTGAGGATCCGTGTTGGGACATAGACTTGGACGAGGCTTGCAAAAAGACAACCGAATACCAGGTAGCGTCCTGTATCAAAGAATTCATCAATTGCCTGCACCAAGACTTGAAAGAGCTTTTGACTTTTGCTTAAATCGCTAAAATCATGTTCATGCACAGGCTTGCGATGTTCTTTTTGGATCGAATCTGTTTGAATAAAGCCAAGGAAGATCCCTAGTACCGTTGCGACCAGTAGGGAACCCAGGGCGCGATAGAGGGCCATCTTAATGGAATTCCCAAAGGCTGAGTAGGTTGCAAAGAGAACGATGGGATTGATGACGGGTGCTGTCACCAAAAAGGGAACAGCAGTATAACTTGGAACTTTCTTTTCTAGAAAGCGATTGATAATGGGAACAATTCCGCATTCACAGGAAGGAAAGATAAAGCCGATAAAGGTCCCAAAGAAGATTCGCCCAAATTTATTTTTGGGAAGAAAACGGTAAACCTTCTCAGGTGTGACATAAACCTCAATCATTCCTGAAATGATACTTCCGATCAGGACAAAGGGCAGGGCCTCGATGATAATCGAGAGAAAAATAGCCCCAGCCTGCAAGACGCTAGAGGGAAGGTGTTGAAAGAATGTCATTATTTAGCCTTCTTTGCATCTTTAGCAGCTGTTTCTGCTTTCTTTTTTTCTTCGGGGAATTCAACTGTTTTTTCTAGATCTGGAAAACTTGCAAAGTTTTCAAACATTTTATCAAGATCATCTGTCTTAGAAAATTTAATAGCCATTTTTGGGCCTCCTTTTTCGTTTTCTATCATTATAACAAAAAGGAAAGATCAAGGGGGAAATAGAGCATAAAAGACAAGGAGGAAACTTCTACAAAACCCTAGCAAATAGGTGGCTAGAAGCCTTGGCTACGGTAAAATATGCTATAATAGAAGCTATGGATAAATATGAAAAAATAGCCCAAGAATTGGGTGTTAGCTTAAAACAAATCGATACCGTATTGAGTCTGACTGCAGAAGGCTCAACCATTCCCTTCATTGCTCGCTATCGAAAAGATATGACGGGAAATTTAGATGAAGTAGCGATCAAGGCTATTATTGATCGGGACAAATCCTTAACTGCTCTAGCTGAACGAAAGGAAACCGTCCTTGCTAAGATTGAGGAACAAGGCAAACTGACAGAGGCGCTCAAGCAGGCTATTGAGGCTGCTGAAAAATTAGCGGATGTCGAAGAGCTTTATCTACCTTATAAGGAAAAACGGCGGACCAAGGCAACGATTGCTCGAGAAGCAGGACTTTTCCCCTTGGCACGTCTCATTTTGCAAAATAGTCCAGACTTGGAAGCAGAGGCTCAGAAATTTACCTGTGAGGCCTTCCCAACTGAAACAGCGGCTTTAGCTGGTGCAGTGGATATTCTGGTAGAAGCTATTTCAGAGGATACCCAATTACGGGCCCTCACCTATCAAGAAATTCATGGTCATTCTCTCATGACGTCAACCTTGAAGGATGAAAGCTTAGATCCTAAGAGAACCTTTGAAATCTACTATGATTTTTCTGAGAAGATCAAGAGTATGCAGGGCTACCGGACCTTAGCTCTCAATCGTGGGGAAAAATTAGGCGTTCTTAAAGTCGGATTCGAACACCATTTGGATCGGATCATTCGTATTTTTGAGGCTCGTTTTAAAACTAAAAATGCCTATGTCGATGAGGTTATTCAGCAAGCGGTTAAGAAAAAAATCGTACCTGCAATCGAACGTCGGATACGGACAGAATTGACAGAAGTGGCAGAAGACGGGGCCATTCAATTGTTCTCTGAAAATCTACGGAATCTATTGCTTATCCCTCCATTAAAAGGGCGCGTGGTCCTTGGATTTGACCCAGCTTTTCGGACCGGTGCCAAATTAGCGGTTGTCGATGAGACAGGCAAAATGCTTGCAACCCAGGTTATCTATCCGGTTGCCCCTGCAAAACCAGCTCAGATCGAGCAGGCCAAGAAAGATTTGTCCTCCTTGATCAAGGAGTTTGACGTAGAGATTATTGCGATCGGTAATGGAACCGCTAGCCGTGAAAGTGAAGCCTTTGTCGCAGATGTACTCCATGACCATCCAGGGGTCCGCTATGTCATTGTCAATGAAAGTGGAGCGTCTGTCTACTCAGCTAGTGAGTTGGCCCGTCATGAGTTCCCAGAATTAACCGTTGAAAAACGCTCGGCTATCTCCATTGCCCGCCGCCTGCAAGACCCATTGGCAGAATTGGTGAAAATCGATGCCAAGTCGATCGGTGTCGGCCAATACCAGCACGATGTCAATCAGAAAAAATTGACGGAAAGTTTGGATTTTGTCGTGGATACGGTCGTCAACCAAGTTGGAGTTAATATCAATACCGCTAGTCCCTCTCTCTTAGCGCATGTAGCAGGGCTTAATAAGACTATCTCTGAAAATATTGTGAAATACCGGGAAGAAGAAGGAATGATTCTTTCACGCGCGCAGATTAAAAAAGTCCCTCGTCTCGGAGCCAAGGCTTTCGAGCAGGCGGCGGGATTCTTACGCATTCCTGAAAGTAAAAACATTTTGGACAATACTGGCGTCCACCCTGAAAGTTATAAGGAAGTTGAAAAACTTTTTGAACTCCTTGGGATTACCGAACTCGATGAATCTGCTCAAGAAAAATTAAAAGCTATCAAGATAGAGGAAATGTCGAGCCAGCTAGAACTGGGGCCGGAAACCCTGAAAGATATCATTGCTGATCTCCTAAAACCAGGTCGCGATTTGCGGGATTCCTTTGATGCACCAGTGCTCCGTCAGGATGTCTTGGATATTAAAGACCTCCACATTGGTCAAAAATTAGAAGGGGTTGTGCGCAATGTGGTTGATTTCGGAGCCTTTGTCGATATTGGCATTCACGAGGATGGCTTGATTCATATCTCCCATATGAGCAAGCAATTTATCAAGCATCCAAGCCAAGTCGTCTCTGTAGCAGATGTAGTGACGGTCTGGGTGAAGAAGATCGACGTGGAACGTGAAAAAGTCAACCTCAGTTTGGTAGCACCGAATGAATCTGACTGACTATGTACGCCAGGTATCTCTGGAAGATTTTGGGAGAGAATTTCGCCATCAAGCAGAGTGGAATGCGCGTCTTCAAACCACTGGAGGCCGTTTCTTTCCCAAGGATCGACACCTCGATTTTAACCCGAAAATATATCAAGCTTTCGGATTAGAGACCTTTCGGAAAATCGTCCGCCATGAGCTCTGCCACTACCATCTTTACGACCAAGGAAAAGGCTATCGCCACAAAGATCCAGCCTTTAAACAGCTCCTTCAGCAAGTGGATGGACTTCGATTCACACCACCTCTACCAGAAAAATCGAGAAAAAAGCGAGTTTATCTCTACCGATGTTCTCATTGTAGACAAGAGTATAGGCGAAAGCGAAAAATCGATCTGAAGAAATATGCTTGCGGTCGCTGTCGCTGTCGTCTTCAATTCCTTGAAATGAGTCAGGAATGAGAATCGGTCTTTAGGCGGATCTCTTTCTAGTTAGACTCTGCTAAAATAGGTCTAACTAGAAAGAGGAAAATCAAATGACATCATCATT
>JAPJPE010000038.1 GCA_030825825.1 Streptococcus sp.
CAAAAACCAGCAGACATTGAATTAGGCTATATCTTTATCGGTTCTTGTACCAATGCGCGTCTCAGCGATTTGGAGTTGGCAGCCAAGTTTGTGAAAGGCAAAAAAATTGCGCCCAACTTAACTGCTATTGTGGTACCTGGCTCTCGTCCGGTTAAGCAAGCCGCCGAAAAATTAGGCTTAGACAAGATCTTTATGGATGCGGGCTTTGAATGGCGTGATCCAGGATGCTCTATGTGTCTAGGAATGAACCCAGACAAGGTTCCAGATGGGGTCCATTGTGCCTCTACTAGCAACCGGAACTTTGAAGACCGCCAAGGATTTGGGGCTAAAACCCATCTCTGTAGCCCAGCAATGGCCGCTGCAGCAGCAATCGCCGGTCGCTTTGTCGATGTGCGGCAAATGCCGGAAGTCGAGTAAAAGGAGGAAGCATGGAGAAATTTACCATTTATACAGGAACAACAGTTCCTTTGATGAACGATAATATTGATACCGACCAAATCCTCCCCAAGCAATTCTTAAAGTTGATTGATAAAAAAGGTTTTGGGAAATACCTCATGTATGCTTGGCGCTATTTGGATGACCAGTATACTGAGGATCCAGATTTTATCTTTAACAAGCCAGAATACCGCAAGGCAACCATTTTGATCACTGGTGACAATTTTGGGGCTGGTTCCTCTCGGGAGCACGCAGCCTGGGCTTTAGCTGATTATGGCTTTAAAGTCGTTATCGCTGGATCTTTCGGAGATATCCATTACAATAATGAGCTTAATAATGGGATGCTGCCGATTGTCCAACCACTAGAGGTTCGTCAAAAATTGGCAAGTTTGAAGCCGGCAGATCCAGTGACGGTGGATTTGGAAGAGCAGAAGATCATCTCGCCTGTTGGAGAGTTTCGCTTTGAGATCGATCAAGATTGGAAACACAAATTGCTCAACGGCTTGGATGATATCGGGATTACGCTTCAGTACGAAGACTTGATTGCAGCTTATGAGAAGAACCGGCCAGCTTACTGGCAATGATAAAATTGTATACTGAATTACGAATTTTCTGAAAATATATTGAATTTGAGACTATTTTTTGATACAATACTAAAAAGAATAGAAAAGGAAAGAGACTTATGACAAAACACATTCAATGGGACGGACAACTTTCACAAGAAGGATTTGACATTCTTAAAGGAGAGGGTGGCTGTATCGTTTGCCCTACCAAAGTTGGCTACATCATCATGACCAGTGACAAGGCTGGCTTGGAACGGAAGTTTGAAGCCAAAGAACGTAACCGCAACAAACCTGGTGTAGTTCTTTGTGGAAGCATGGATGAACTTCGTGCCCTTGCTCAATTGAATCCTGAAATCGAAGCCTTCTACCAAAAACATTGGGATGAAGATATCTTGCTTGGTTGTATCCTTCCTTGGCGTGAAGATGCTTATGCAAAATTACAAGCCTTCGGAGATGGACGCGAAGAACTCATGACAGACGTTCGTGGAACCAGCTGTTTTGTCATTAAATTTGGTAAAGCTGGTGAGCAAATCGCCAAAGAAATGTGGGAAAAAGAAGGCAAGATGGTTTACGCTTCTTCAGCCAACCCTTCAGGTAAAGGAAACCGTGGTAAGGTTGAAGGAATTGGTGAGCGTATCGAAGGTGCTGTTGACTTGGTCATCGAAGCCGATGATTATGTAGCTTCTATCCAACCAGACAAGACCATTGAAACTCGCTATGAACAAGGCGTGATGGTCTCTATGGTTGATGCGGAAGGAAAACTCATTCCAGAACAAGGAGCAGGTAGCCGTTCTGTCAATACTTGTCCAGTCGTCATCCGTAAAGGATTGGATATCGATAAGATCATGATGCACTTATCTGATCATTTCAACTCTTGGAACTACCGCCAAGGGGAATACTATTAAGAAACAGAAAAAAGCATTCCGTTTGGGATGCTTTTTTTGTGAAAGGATAAAAGATGGTATAATAGAGTCAAACAATGTTCCAATAAAAGGGGAAGTGGTATGGTCTCCAGAAAAGCATTTATCGATAAAGCCAATCAGGAAGGTTTTTCCTTCAACATCCAAATCCCATGGTGGACGTACAATAACTTCAAGTCATTAGTTTGGAGAAAAAGGCTCTCTGAGGAGCAAGTCTATCAGATCTTTCTTTTACTTTGTAGAGAGGTAGAAGACCGGCAAATGCAGGCAGTAGCCGATAAGAGAAAGTATCAGACCGGATTTTATATAGTCGCATGCAATGGTCGCGAATTTCGCTTTGAGTTTGCTTTTAAAAAGAACCAAGAACTAAGAGTTTATAATCTCTTTGAGACCGTCAATGGTCGCAAGAAACTCACCCTGATGGACCTGCTTGATTACATAATGGATTGACTGTGTATAGAAACAATAAGGGTTCGCTAAAGATTGATAAAAGAAAGAGTAGTTCTATGATTTCAAGAGATGCATTTTTAGAAAGAATCAATCAGGAGGGCTTCTCATTTAGCATTGAAATCCCGCGCAGAAATTTTTCGGATTTTACATCATTAGTTCGGAGAAGAAGAATTTCAGAAGAAGCCCTCTATCAGCTGTTTTATAACTATTGTCAGGAGCTAGAAAACTGTTTGAAAGAAGCAGGGGAGAAACGACGATTACTCTTCAATAAATTTCCAGTTAGCCCCGTTCATGATAAATATAAAACGAAATTTGATACAGTGGCACCCAACGGACGGGAGTTCCGCTTTGAGTTTGTCTTTAGCAATGACAATCGTTTAAAAGTTTATCATCTTATCGAAACTGTTAATGGTCGTAGGAAAAAAACTCCTATGGAAATACTGATGGACCTAGTCGATGCTTTATAGTGGATACTGATCTAAGAGAAATCTTATGAGATACCTATTTCTTCTTGATTCCATTGGGCCTAGTAACTATAATGAATGAGTTTAATAAAGCTACAGGTAGACTCTTATTCCTCTGCTTGTTTGCTCTTACTTTTTCATGTTGGTACTATTTGTAATCATCACAGCTATTAAACCGACCTTTCCTATTTGATCGCCTAATAGCTAGTAGTTATCGAAGTACGGTTGGGAAATAGACAAAAGACAAAAAAGGACTCTATTTTTACGTTAGAGACCTTTTTGACAAGTAGGGGTTGAACTGTAAAGCTGGAGAATGGTAGTAAGAGTTTTCTAACTGGTTGAAATTTGGTACACTAGAGCTATGAAGATAGAAGATACTATTAAAAAAGCAATCATTTTAGGAGCTACAGGAGGGATTGGCCGGCAGCTAGCGAAAGAACTGGCAAGAAGTCTGGAGCATCTGGTCTTAGTGGGTCGTGATGCTGACAAACTCTCCCAAGTTCAAAAGGAACTAACTGGGAGCAAGGCGCAACTGTCAATCCTAACGTTAGATATGCTAGATCAAGTAGCCCTAGAAGCTTTTGTAGAGAACCTAGATGCAGATCTTCTTGTCAATTGTGCGGGACTAGCCTATTTTTCCCTAGGATGTGTCCTTGATTCAGCCAGTGAGCAAGACCTCTGGCAGCTCAACTACCATAGTCCAGTCCAGCTAATCAAGCAGGTGGTGCAAAAGAATCAGAATATCAAGCTGGTCCAGCTGTCTTCGTTGGCAGCTCTTTTTCCTCATCCCTATCTAGCAGCCTACAGTGCTAGCAAGGCTGCCTTGCAGACCTACACTCTTGCTCTCCAGGAGGAACTGAGGCAATCAGATTCCCAGGTCCAGCTAGGTCTCTATATTCTTGGACCAGTCCAAACAGCTATTTTTCCTCCCAAACTAGTAGAAGCATTGGGAGGTGGTAGCTTGCAGATGAAGCCTGAGAAAGTTGCTCAGCAGTTGATCCGATTTATAGAAAGGGATACTTCCTATGCGATTATCGGGCTTCGCTATCGCTTGCTAGTTTGGCTAGGTCGCTTGCTTCCCCAAAGGTGGATCATCCGTCTCCTTGCTATATATTTAAAAAAGGGACTGAATAGATGAAATTTGTATTTATATTTTTAGCCGTTACTTATCTTCTCTTATTTCTCATCCGTTGGTTGCTGTCCTTCACTTATTATAAAAAAAGTCAGGCTCATATTGCGGACTTCCCAGAAGAGCTTTTTACGGTGGTCCAACCCATCCTCTCAGGGGATCCTCGTTTAGAGAGTGATTTGCGGGCCAATCTCCAGCAAACTGAAGCAGTAGAATTCTACTGGTTGATTGATCAGTCTGATATAGAAGCCCAACGAGTAGCAGATCAGATTTGCCAAGAGGCTTCCTTTGCCCAACGAATTCGTACCTTTCTCATTGAAGACGTCCCTCAGGGGATTAATCCCAAGAGTTACAAGATTGAGCAGGTTGTAGAAGAGCTGACCCGGCCTTATCTGATTGTTTTGGACGATGATAGTGTGATTGATTTTTCTAAAATGGGTGAGCTAACTGACTATCTGGGTCAAGAGGTCATTCTGACAGGCATTCCCTATAACCAGGAGAGAAGCAATTTCTGGTCTAAGCTGGTCGCAGCATTTGTTAATGGCAATTCTTTTATTACCTATTTTACCATGGCAGAAGTTGAGGCGAATCACTCCATCAACGGGATGTTCTATATCCTACCGGTAGAACTTGCAAAAGACCAGGGGCTCTTCACAGCGATTAAGGATTTTCTATGTGATGATTTAGCCGTGGCCGATTTTTTAAGGAGTAAAGGAGTATCCATTATCCAAACGCGGGTTACCTGTAATGTTCGAACCACTATCATAAACGCTAAGCAATACCTGCTCCAGATGAAGCGTTGGCTTCTCTTTAGCTCTATCTATCTCAAAGAACACCTGGATTGGAAGCTGTTTAGTCTCATAGGTTTACCGAGTTTTCTACCTCTTCCAACTTTGATCTTAAGTCTTTTTTTAGGTTGGCCGTATTTTCTTCTAGTATTGGGCTTACTGGGATTCAAGGCAGTATGGATGCTCCTCTATCGGCAAAGCATTCTATCCAATCGCCTACACTTGGATGAAGTCACCTATGAAGTGCTGAATGATCTCCTGCTTCCTTGGTTGTTTGTCTATGTTCTATTGACTCCTCCTGTGATAAACTGGCGGGGGCGGAAGATTCGTGTGACGGACGGAAAGATTCGTTATGAGTAATATGAAGTCCTATCTAGATCGCTTGTCTTCTTTATCTCTTGATCAGACCATGATAAACTCTAATCGCTTGGTTCTCTTTCTCAGTGGGAGCAGTGATATCACTTGTGCCGGGCTGACAGCAGGACAACTAGACCTCCTCCATGCGATTTGTCCATCAGGCTATTCAGTAGTAGCCAGCAATTTCCCCTTCAATCAAGATTTTGAACATATAAAATTTCCTCAAGTATCCCTCTTGTCAGCTTCTGCATCAAATATCATCTATTATTGGCATACCATTTTGAACTCTCGCTTTCAAAAGCTCTTACAACAACACTTGTCTCCCTTGTTGGAAGCGCAGGAGGTGGTTCTTATTTGTAAGAGTTCAGGGGTCAATATGCTGACGCAGTGGCTTAGAAGTGTAGGGAAGGAGGTATCCTTGCCAAGGTTGCGCGTGATAGCGCTTGGCCCTGTTTCCCAGCTTCTTTTAAGTCAAAAGGAGGTAGAGGTATTGGTTATCAAAGGCAAAAAAGATCCTTATTCACGAATTTTGGACCGCCATTCAGCGGATATCCAAGTGGATACGAATCATTATAGCTATGAATACAGAGAAGATGTGAAAGGAATCATCTATGACTGGATTAGAAAAAGTGATAAAAATCGATGTGATTAGCGTTCCCTTTAGTGGCCATTTATTTCCAACCTTGACTTTGGTCAAGCCCTTGCTAGAGGATCCTCGTTTTCAGGTTCGAGTCATCACAGGTTTTCAAAAAAAGGAATTGGTCGAGCAGATTGGCTTCGACTGCCTTGCCTTGTTTCCTGACCGTCCGACGGTCATGGAAGATATAGCCAATACATCCAAGCAATCAAATCTCTTTATCATGTACCAACAATTAGGGGCTAATAGCAAACTGATTCCTGAAGTTTTCAACGAGATAAATCGAATTTGGGACTATGAAGGACAACCGGACTTGATTATTGCAGATTTCGTAGCAGCTCCTGCTGGTGTTTTAGCGGATCGTTTGGGGATTCCTTGGATTACGACCATTCCAAGTCCAGTAGCGATAGAGAGTCGTACGACCACTCCGGCTTATCTAGGAGGCTGGAAACCGCATCAGGGAATCCTCTACAAGTGGAGAGATGCTCTGGGCAGACAAGTTATCCGTCTGGCAAAGAAGGTTGGATTTGCGCTGGTTAAGAAGAATCTCGATACCCTACAGGATTTCAAATTGTACCGTGAAGATGGGACAGAAGCGATCTATTCTCCCTATTCAATCTTGGCTCTAGGCATGAAAGAGTTGGAGTTTCGAGACGATTTTCCATCCCAACTCAAATGGATCGGTTATCGCTGTCTCTCTTTTGACCACCTTCCTCAAGAACAGAAACAGTATTTTACGAGTTCTAAAAAGCGGGTCCTCGTTACCTGTGGGACCCATTTAAAGTGGGAAAAAGAGCGGATGATAGAGTTTGCAAAGCTTTTGAGCCAAGAACATCCTGACTATGTCTTTTACGTAACCTTAGGCGACCCTAATGGTTTGGAGAATCCACCCAAGATGTTGTCGGAGAATCTTTTGATCTTTGATTACCTCCCCTATTCAGATGTTCTGGATCAAATGGATTTTGCCATTCATCATGCAGGTGCTGGGATTTTGATGGGGTGTATCGAAGAGGGGATTCCTAGTCTGATTTTGCCCCAGGACTATGACCAGTTTGACAATGCGGTTCGGGCTGAGTTATTCCAAGTAGGATTGGTTTCTCGTAAAAAGACAGATTCCGAAGTTTTGCGCTTATTTAATGAATTGGTTTCTCGGGAAGATTGGTCGCACCTAAAGGCTCTGGCTCAGAAAAGCAAAGCCTACCAGCCAACAAAGATTCTTTATCAAGAAATTGAGAGACTCCTGAAAGTGAAGTTATAGAAGAAAGAGGAGGGAGAGACTCCTATTTGCTTTCTTCCATAGATCTTCTGTTTAATGAACATAAAAAACTAGAGCGCTTGCTCTAGTTTTTTGGTTGTTGATGGGTGATATTCTTTCCCCAAGGGATGAGATTTTCTTTTTTCTCTTTGATCCGTTGGATATTGTCCTTGTGACGAAGAATGATCAAGGTCGCTAGTGCCAAGACAATGATTGTAAAAAGTGGATCATATTTGTGCAAGATCCATCCAGTCAAAGGGAGAAGGAGGACCGATAGAATGGCGAGTAGCGCAACAGTAACACTCGAAAACGAAATCATGCTGGTTAAATACAGGCTGGCTACAAAATAAACAGCTAAAATGAGCAGCAGGATAGGCGAGAAACCAAGTAAGACACCAGCACTCGTCGCCACCGCTTTTCCACCCTTAAATCCAGCAAAAATTGGGAAAGTGTGCCCCAAAACAGCTAAGAGACCAAAGACCATCGGCGAGATCCCCTGAATTCCAAAGAAAGTCGGAAGGAGAACTGCCAAAGTTCCTTTCAAGAAATCAATCACAAAGACGATGATCCCAGCTTTCTTCCCTAAAATTCGAAAGGTATTGGTCGTTCCAGTATTGCCCGAGCCATGTTCCCGTAAATTAATATGGAAAAAGATTTTCCCAATCCATAATCCCGAAGGAATGGAGCCTAACAGATAGGCTAAAATTAAAACACTTATTTCTTTTATCATACTCTCATTATATCAAAAAGCCATCGATAGAAAAAGCAATTTTTGGAGTTCAAGTGTGACATCTGAAGAAAGTGCCCAGCTAACATTTTTTACTAGGATATGGAAATCTCCATATAAAGAGAAAAAATTTTGCAAAATTTCCTAAAAAACTGTAATATAGAAAAGATGAACAAACAGGAGGTTCCTTGTGGCAAAAAAGGAAATCAATATTAATAATTATAATGACGATGCCATTCAGGTACTAGAAGGGTTGGATGCAGTCCGTAAACGTCCAGGGATGTATATCGGATCGACCGACGGAAATGGCTTGCATCACATGGTCTGGGAGATCGTGGATAATGCGGTCGATGAAGCCTTGTCTGGCTTTGGATCACAAATCGATGTAACGATTAATAAAGATGGTTCTCTATCGGTAGAAGACCAGGGACGAGGAATGCCAACCGGGATGCATGCTATGGGTAAACCAACCGTTGAGGTGATCTTTACGGTCCTCCACGCCGGAGGGAAGTTTGGTCAAGGAGGCTATAAGACATCTGGAGGTCTTCACGGAGTGGGATCTTCTGTCGTCAATGCTCTTTCTAGCTGGCTAGAGGTAGAAATTACCCGTGATGGAGCTGTCTACAAGCAACGTTTTGAAGATGGGGGAAAACCAGTTACAACCCTCGAAAAGATCGGCTCTGCTCCCAAGTCTAAGACAGGGACCAAGGTCACCTTCATGCCAGATCCAACCATTTTTTCAACGACGGATTTCAAATTTAATACCATTGCTGAGCGAATCAAAGAATCAGCCTTCTTGCTGAAGGATGTGACGCTGACGCTGACCGATCTCCGTAAGGAAGAAGACAACCATGTGGCCTTTCATTATGAAAATGGTGTCCAAGATTTCGTAGAGTACTTGAATGAAGATAAGGAAACCTTGACACCTGTTCTCTACTTTAGTGGCGAATCAGATGGTTTTCAGGTAGAAGTGGCCATGCAATACAATGATGGTTACTCAGATAATATCTTGTCCTTCGTTAATAATGTCCGCACTAAAGATGGGGGAACCCATGAGACGGGTCTGAAGACAGCCATTACCAAGGCTATGAACGACTATGCAAGAAAGACAGGACTCCTCAAAGAAAAAGACAAGAATTTGGAAGGATCAGACTACCGTGAAGGTTTGTCTGCTGTTCTCTCTATCCTGGTTCCAGAGGCCCATTTGCAGTTTGAAGGACAAACCAAAGACAAATTAGGTAGTCCCTTGGCTCGTCCAGTCGTCGATAGCATTGTTTCTGATAAATTGACCTTCTTCCTCATGGAAAATGGAGAATTGGCTTCTAATCTGATTCGTAAGGCTATTAAGGCTCGAGATGCACGGGAAGCAGCCCGAAAAGCGCGGGATGAAAGCCGAAATGGCAAGAAGAGCAAAAAGGACAAAGGACTTTTATCTGGTAAATTGACACCGGCCCAGTCTAAAAATCCTAAGAAGAATGAACTCTATCTAGTCGAAGGAGACTCAGCCGGCGGTTCTGCCAAACAAGGACGGGACCGGAAGTTCCAAGCGATTCTTCCACTTCGTGGGAAGGTTCTTAATACTGAGAAGGCCAATATGAGTGATATCCTCAAGAACGAGGAAATCAACACTATGATCTACACCATTGGTGCAGGAGTTGGGGCAGATTTCTCTGTGGAAGACGCCAACTACGATAAGATCATTATCATGACCGATGCGGATACAGATGGTGCCCACATTCAAACCCTTCTCTTAACCTTCTTCTATCGCTATATGCGACCTTTGGTAGAAGCTGGACATGTCTACATTGCGCTTCCTCCTCTTTATAAGATGTCCAAAGGCAAAGGCAAGAAAGAAGAAGTGGCCTATGCTTGGACAGATAGCGAATTAGAGGAGTTGCGTCGGACCTTTGGCCGTGGAGCAACCCTCCAACGTTACAAAGGGTTGGGGGAAATGAATGCGGATCAGCTTTGGGAAACCACCATGAACCCAGAGACCCGTACTTTGATCCGTGTCACCATTGATGATCTAGCTCGTGCAGAACGCCGCGTCTCAGTCCTCATGGGAGATAAGGCTGCACCTCGCCGCCAATGGATCGAAGATAACGTTAAGTTTACCTTGGAAGAAAATACGGTATTTTAATTACTTTCTACTATAAAATAAATAAGCCGTAATGTAGAAATGTTAAGGAATCGACATGAGAACTGATACAGAAATGATGACTCTGATCTTGCAGATAGCTGATGCTCTGAAAGTAGAAGCAATTGCTTTATCCGGATCCCGAACGAATCCTCAGTCCGTAAAAGATGAGTTTCAAGATTACGATGTGGTCTATATAGTTGATGATCTGGAAGACCTGATTTCAGATTTATCTTGGCTAAACCAGTTTGGAAATCGCCTGATTTCACAACATAACGTAGTAGACCATCGTCATCTTTATCTCATGCTTTTTGAAGATGGAAATCGCATTGATTTGACCCTCTGTCCTAAGGAGTATATCCAAGAGTGGGTAGACAGCGAAGCAAATTTTGAAGTTATAAAAGATGACAAAGGTTTGTTTGAATCGTATTTCCCAAGCCCAAAACGCTACTGGACCTGTCCGCCTACTGAAGAGGAATTTGCAATATCCTGCAATGAATTTTGGTGGGTATCGGCTTATGTTGTAAAAGCCATTCGAAGAAATCAGCTTATCTATGCGACTGATCATCTCTATGGCATTTGTCAGCAAGAACTCTTGAAAATCTTGGCTTGGCAAGTCGCAAGTGATAAGGGGAAGATCTATATCGGCAAGAACTACAAGTACCTCTTTAACTACTTGCCTTCTGAGAAGGAGAAGGAATTCTCTGCTCTTCTTGATTTCTCAAGTTTAGACAAAATCACTCAGTCTTTATTTGCTACCGTGCAACTTTTCCATCAGGAAGCTCAAAGCCTTGCTCAAAAGATGGACTTTAAGTATGAAAAAGAAGTGGCTGAGAACATGATGAGATATGCTAAGGAAAAACTTCTAAATCACTTAGAAAATAAAGAACACAATTCAAAACTTTAAATTACAGAGAGGATAGTTTGGTTATATAAAGTAACTGAACACCTTCGTCTATAAAAAAACCTACTCTACATTCTTTGAAAGGAGTTGAACACGCCCTAAATACTGTGTGAAAAAGATAAATT
>JAPJPE010000039.1 GCA_030825825.1 Streptococcus sp.
CCAATCACAGCCAACAGGAGGACAATTCCTAGCTGTTTTCCAACATAGCGAAGATTAGTTTTCATCGTCTGCTTCCTCTACACGTTTCACGTCTGCACCAAGTGCCACCAATTTTTCATGGAATTGATAATAACCACGGTCTAAGTGACTTAATTTGCTGACCTTTGTTTCTCCTTCTGCCACTAAGCCCATCAAGACAAGCGTTGCACTCGCACGCAAATCGGTCGACATGACCTCTGCACCTTGGAAGCTTTCACCTCCTACGATACGAGCTGTATCCCGCATAATATCTGAGTGAACGCCCATTCGACGCATCTCTTCTAAATGCTGGAAGCGATTCTCAAAGACGGTTTCAATCATGGTAGACTCACCTTTAGCCATGGCCATCAAGGCTGTGAATTGAGCCTGCATATCGGTTGGGAATCCTGGATACGGAAGAGTTTTAACGGTCACTGGACGGAGCTTACTGATATCCGATTGAATCCGAATTCCATTTTCTTCTTCGGTTACTGTTACACCCATCTCCTGCATCTTAGACAGCAGCGGACGGTTGTGTTCCCAAATGGCATCTTCGATCAAGACATCTCCACCTGTCATAGCCGCCCCAATCATAAAGGTTCCAGCTTCGATGCGGTCTTGTACAACATTGTGGTCTGCCCCGTGCAAGCTCTCCACACCGACGATGGTTAAGGTCTCAGTTCCTGCCCCCTTGACAGTAGCTCCCATTTTGTTGAGCAAAAGAGCTAGGTCGACAATCTCAGGTTCCCGCGCAGCATTTTCAATCACGGTGACTCCATCAGCCAAGGTTGCGGCCATCATAATATTTTGTGTCGCCCCTACTGATGGGAAGTCCATATAGATATGTGCTCCCTTGAGACGATCTGCTTTCGCTTCAATATAGCCGGCCGTTTGTGTAATTTCAGCCCCCATGGCTTCCAGACCTTTGAGATGGAGGTCTATTGGACGACTACCGATCGTACAGCCGCCAGGCATGGAAACTTTAGCATGGCCATTGCGTGCCAAGACAGGACCCAAGACAACGATAGAGGCCCGCATCTTGCTCACATACTTATAAGGCGCTTCCTCTGATAATTTTTCTTGCGCATCTACGACAATCGTATTTTCTTCTTCATTGAAGGTCACTTGTGCATTCAAACCACGAACGACATTGTTCATTGTGAAGACATCTGATAAAACAGGGACATTTTTTAAGGTCGTCACGCCCTCACTTGCAAGGACTGTTGCAGCAAGAAGCGGAAGGACAGCGTTTTTTGCTCCTTCGATTTTGACAGTTCCAACTAGTCGATTATTTCCACCATTAACGATTATTTTTTCCATACGGGATTGTTCTCCAATTTCTTAAAGTCACGCTTTCTATCATACCATATTTTTGATAAAATGTGGCTAGAATTGGCCAATAAAAATCTGCCGACTCATCTCATACACGCTGATAAAAAATGAGCTGGCTAGATAGCCGATTCCAATGCTGAGCATCAAGATCAAAAAACGGATTTTAACAGCATTTTCAGTACTTACTTTTAAAAACTTTTCCCATTGAACTAGGTTCAACAATAGGTAATAGGCAAAAAAGATAAACAATAAATGGCTTGAAAAGTTAAAAATCATTTGGATCATACAGCTATTATACCATATTTGATTCTCACTTTCTTCTTTTGATTCTCACTCAACAAAAATAAGGCGAGGACAAGACCTCTACCTTATTTTTTAATATATTATAAACGATTTCCGACATTAATCCGGTTAATGGCGCGTTGAAGAGCAATTTTAGCACGACGTTCCATATCAACCGAATGCTGATCTTTGGCTTCTTCAATCGCTTTTTCAGCTCGCAGTTTAGCACGTTCTGCGCGACTAATGTCGATATCTCGAGCACGTTCGGCAGAATCGGCAACAATGGTAATAACATTATCTGCTACTTCGATAATCCCCCCATTGACTGCAATCCAATCAATATGTTTGTCATCGTCGACACGACGAACCTTTACTTGGTCTACAGCCAAAACCGCAATGGTATTGATATGATGAGGTAAAATCCCTAATTCACCATCAATTGTCTTGACAGATACAAATGCGGCATGATGATCATAAACCAGTCCATCCGGTGTAACGATTTGGACGTTCATTTGACTCATCTTTCACCTCTTCTTAGAATCCCATTTTTTCAGCTTTGGCAATCACATCTTCGATCGATCCAACACCACGGAAGGCATCTTCAGGAAGATGGTCATATTTTCCGTCCAAGATTTCTTTAAAACCACGAACAGTTTCTGCAACCGGTACGTATGAACCAGGTTGACCGGTAAATTGTTCCGCAACGTTGAAGTTTTGTGACAAGAAGAATTGGATCCGGCGAGCACGAGCAACCAAGGTCTTTTCTTCGTCAGACAATTCATCCATCCCTAAGATCGCAATGATATCTTGCAATTCATGGTAACGTTGAAGGACGCGTTTGACCTCAGAAGCTACTGCATAGTGTTCTTCTCCTACGATTTCTGGAGAAAGGGCACGTGAGCTTGATGCCAATGGGTCCACCGCAGGGTAGATTCCCAATTGTACCAATTTACGTTCCAAGTTGGTTGTTGAATCCAAGTGGGCAAAGGCGGTTGCTGGCGCTGGGTCTGTATAGTCATCGGCTGGCACATAGATGGCTTGGATGGAAGTAACAGAACCTTTCTTCGTTGACGTAATCCGTTCTTGCAATTGACCCATTTCAGTTGCCAAAGTAGGTTGGTAACCAACGGCTGAAGGCATCCGTCCCAAAAGGGCTGATACTTCAGATCCGGCTTGGGTGAAACGGAAGATATTGTCGATAAACAAGAGAACGTCCTGACCTTCGACATCACGGAAGTATTCCGCAATGGTCAAACCAGTCAAAGCAACACGCATCCGTGCTCCAGGTGGCTCATTCATTTGTCCAAAGACCATGGCTGTTTTTTCAATAACGCCAGATTCTTTCATTTCCCAGTAAAGGTCATTCCCTTCACGTGTCCGTTCCCCAACACCGGTAAATACAGAAATACCACCGTGTTCTTGGGCAATATTATGGATTAATTCTTGAATCAAGACAGTCTTCCCAACTCCGGCACCACCGAAGAGTCCGACCTTCCCACCTTTCAAATAAGGGGCTAAGAGGTCAATGACCTTGATCCCTGTTTCAAGAATTTCTTCTGAAGTAGAGAGCTCGTCAAAGGATGGAGCTTTTTTGTGGATGGAGTCACGAGGAGCATCCTCAGCAAAAGGTTGATCCAAGTCAATGGTATCTCCAAGAACATTGAAGACACGTCCCAAGGTTTCTTTTCCGACTGGAACAGAGATTGGACGACCTGTGTCCAAGACTTCCATTCCACGTGTTAAACCATCGGTTGATTCCATGGCGATGGTCCGTACGACCCCATCACCAAGTTCCAAAGCTACTTCAAGAACGACTTTTGATTTTTGTTGGTCATTTTTATAGACTACAAGCGCATTATTGATCTCAGGAAGTTTATCTCCAACGGAAAAGGCAACGTCTACGACGGGACCTACGACCTGAGAAATTTTGCCTAAACTCATGTCATTCTCCTATTCTAAGTAATTTCTACTGCTCAAAAGTTCTCTTTCAAGCATCTGTTTTTGTATTTAAAATTGTATCCGACAACTATTCAAGGGCGCTAGCACCTGCAACGATTTCGGTAATTTCTTGTGTAATCGCTGCTTGACGAGCACGGTTGTATTGAATCGTTAATTCATCAATGACTTTCTTGGCATTGTCTGTTGCAGTTTGCATGGCCATCATCCCAGCAGCATTTTCAGCTGTTTTAGCATCAATAATGGCACCATAGATCATGCTTTCAGCAAATTGAGGAAGCAATTGATCCAAAATGGCATCTCGACTAGATTCCAATTCTAGATTCAATACATAGTCCTCATCCGCTTCATTTGGGTCCAAATCAATAATTGGAAGCATTTGTTCCACCCGCATTTGACTCGTCAAACTGTTGACGTGGTGGTTGTAACAGACGTACAACTCATCAAACAAGCCTTCCTGATACATTTGGACTGTTTTCGAAATGATCTTGCGAACTTCCTTAAAGCTAGGCTGATCAGGCAAACCACGCAATTCATAAACCGGCTGAATCCCACGGGCACGGAAGAAATCCGCACCGACGCTTCCAATACAGATCACTTCAAAGTCATCTCCAGTTGGATGGTATTCTGCCTTCATTTCCATCATGGTTTTAAGGATGGAGGCATTGTAACCTCCAACCAAACCACGATCGGATGTAATCACGATATAAGCTGTCTTTTTTACCGGGCGACTCACCAACATCGGATGGGACTTGGTATTTTCTGTTTCATGTCCATGGAGCAAGTCTGTTAAGAGCTTACGAACCTTAGCAGCATAAACCTGAAAATCCTTGGCTGCCTGCTCAGATTTACCAAGTTTGGCAGCGGACACCATCTGCATGGCATTGGTGATTTGACTGGTGTTTTTTGTGGATGCAATTTTATTTTTAATATCATTTAATGAAACTGCCATCTTCCACTCCTATTTCTATTTGAAATTTGACTGGTTGACAAATTCAGTAAGGGCTGCATCCAGTTCTTCTTCTGCTGGAAGATCATGTGTCGAACGAATCGTCTCAAAGATTTGATGATAATGTGCTTCAAAGTAATCAAACAACTCTTCTTGGAAACGAAGAATGTCGTCTACTGGAACACTATCTAAGAAACCATGAGTCAAGGCATACAAGATCACGACTTGTTTTTCAACTGTCAATGGTTCATGAACAGGTTGTTTCAAGACTTCCACTGTCCGACGACCACGGTTCAATTTCGCTTGAGTGGCCGCATCCAAATCACTACCAAATTTCGTGAAGGCTTCCAACTCACGGTAGGAAGCGAGGTCGATACGAAGGGTACCAGCAACCTTCTTCATAGCCTTGATTTGAGCAGCTCCCCCTACACGAGATACAGAAGAACCTGCATCAATGGCTGGACGAATACCAGCATTGAACAAACTATCTTGCAAGAAGATTTGTCCATCTGTGATCGAAATCACGTTGGTTGCGATATAAGCAGAAATATCTCCTGCTTGGGTTTCAATGATTGGAAGAGCTGTAATAGAGCCACCACCCAATTCATCTGAAACTTTAGCTGAACGTTCCAACAAACGGCTGTGGAGATAGAAGACATCCCCTGGGAAGGCTTCACGTCCTGGTGGACGACGAAGAAGAAGGGACAATTCACGGTAGGCTACGGCTTGTTTTGACAAATCATCATAGACGATCAAAACGTGTTTACCGTTATACATGAACTCTTCTGCCATGGCAACCCCGGCATAAGGTGCCAAGTAGAGCAATGGAGACGGTTGGGAAGCCGAAGCGGTTACCACAATCGTATAATCCATGGCTCCGTATTTACGAAGAGTTTCTACTTGCGTACGAACTGTTGATTCTTTTTGACCAATCGCCACATAGATACAGATCATGTCTTGACCCTTTTGGTTCAAGATGGTATCGATGGCAATCGAAGTTTTCCCTGTTTGACGGTCCCCGATAATCAATTCCCGTTGGCCACGTCCGATTGGAACGAGGGCATCAATGGCTTTCAAACCAGTTTGTAGGGGTTCTGAGACAGATTTCCGTTGCATAACACCAGGAGCTGGTGTTTCAACTGGACGGAATTTATCTGTCACAATCTCACCCAAACCATCTACTGGTTGGCCAAGTGGGTTGACAACCCGACCAATCAAGGCATCCCCTGCAGGGACTTCCATGATTTTACCTGTACGACGGACAGAGTCTCCTTCACGAATATCCGTGAAATCACCCAAGATGATGATACCGACATCCGTTGTCTCTAAGTTTTGGGCCATCCCGTATGAGCCATTTTCAAAGATCAACAACTCACCACTCATGGCATTTTCAAGACCATGAGCACGGGCAATCCCGTCACCAATGTAGGTTACAACACCTGTCTCAGTGACGTCAAAGTTTGGCTTGAAATTTTCAATTTGTTGCTTAATTAAAGCGCTGATTTCTTGTGCGTTAATCGCCAAAATTCACACCACTTTCTATTTCAATTTAGATTTTATAACTTGCAATTGGTGTTTGAGACTGGTATCCAACGTTTTATGATTGGCTGTCACGACAAAGCCACCAATTAAATCTGGATCGATCTTTTGTTGGATCGAGCGAACTTGAATCCCAAATTTTCTTTCGATAATGGGGATTAGCTTTTGCTCTTGAACAGGATCCAAACCAGCAACCGTCGTAACAGTGACGACAAATGCGTTGCTCAACAGTTGAATCTGATCCAAACAAATCGTTACAATGTCATAAAATAAGGCTTCACGATGATTGAGAATAACCACTTCAATCAAATGGTCGAGTAATTGTGAATCCGAGGGTTGAAAAAGTCTGAGACTTTTTGCTTTCTCTTCATCCTCTACACCGATATGAGCTAAGAAGTTAGCAAGTCCAGTCTCTTCAAAAATAGCCTTGATTTGAGTCAATTTTTCAAAGACTAGGTCTTGTTCTCCTTTTTCAAAGACCAATTGAACAAAAGGCTGGGTATATTTCTCAATCACCATCAGTTGCTTTTTGTCCATTAGGCTTCTCCTAATTCATCAAGATAGCGATCGATCAGTTGGCGTTGACCTTCAGCATCCAGCTGTTGGCTCAACAATTTGCTGGCAAGATTGACAGTGAGATCTGCCACATCACCTTTGATACTGTTCAATGCTTCTTCTTTGTTATGCGCAATTTCTTGTTGCGCTTTTTCTTTCAAACGTACTGCTTCTTGAGTGGCTTCTGAAAGGATCTGAGATTTGTTCTTTTCTGCAGTTTCCTTTGCATTTTCGACAATAGACGCAGCTTCTTTGCGGCTACCTGCCAACTCTTCTTCACGTTTACTTGCTAGTTCCTCAGCTTTTTGACGAGCTGATTCTGCTCCATCAATATCATCTGTAATCTTTTTGGCACGCGCTTCTAAAATTCCATTGATATTGTTCCATGCAAATTTCTTTATTAAAAAGATTAATAATAGGAAGGAACCAGCAATGAGAATAAAGTTACCAATAATTTCACTCATTGATACATGCATTCTTCTACTCCTCCTCTACTTACTCTTCACCATTAATTTTCTTACCAATATAGATTGATGACAACATGGTAAACACATAGGCTTGGATACATGAAATGAAAATCGAAAACGCTGTCCACGCCATGCTTCCAATAAAGGCAAATGGATACCAATAAACAGCTTGATGCGACAAAGTCACAAGCAAGCTTGCTAGTACCTCACCCGCAAAGATATTTCCGAAGATCCGAAGGGCCAAGGAGGCAAAATTCGTGAATTCTTCCAAAATATTCATGGGGGTCATAAATCCGGGTGTCACAAAAGCCTTTAAATATTCCTTCACACCACGTCTGCGAATTCCTTCTACATGGGCGATTAAGGTGATCAAAAATGAAAAGGCAAAGTCATAACCCAGGTTAGCGGTTGGTGATGTCCACAAATTGTAACCATTGGTCGTTTCGATTTTAGCCATCAATCCAATGTTATTGGCTACTAAAAGAAAGAGGAAAAGAACAAACAAGAACAAGGAATAGTCCTTTATGTAATGTTCCCCAATATTTCCTTTTGTAAAGCCTACGACAAAGTCATATGCGTATTCCAGCACATTTTGTTTGCCTTTTGGTCGGATCGACATTTTTCGACTGGCCCAATAAATGAAGCCAAAAACGGCGAAAACAGAAATCAGGGTCATAGCAAGTAGGGTCAAATTAAAAGATACAGGTCCAAGAGTAATCGTTGGATTGATACTTTCTTCCAAGGTTTGACACCTCCTTTTCTAAAATAGAAGCGTCTATTTGATAATAAAGGCCATAACCAAGGTTACGAAGAAAGTACCTTCGACAAAGGCAACACCAAGAATCAAGAGACTACGCAATTGACCGATAATTTCTGGTTGACGAGACGCAGATTTCAATAAGCTACTCATCATCAAACCTTCTGCCAGTGATACACCAAAACAGGCTAAACAAAGACCTAAAAATGTTAAATTCATGATGAATTCTCCTTTTATAAATTTTACCTCCTTAGTTTACTCCTAAAAGATATAATAGTCAAATATTTCCTATAAAAGTAAGCGTTTTAGTGAAATTACGTTATTTTTTTAATATGATAATTTTTCCTATCTACGATTGATTTCTTTTAATTTTTAGACGCTTTGTCCACCTCTATTCATTTTTTCTTCTAAAAAACTCTCACCTGCTCAGCAGATGAGAGAATTCGATTATTTAAAGATAGACGTTTTGAAACTGTCTGTTTGTTGCAGCAATTTCTTAAAGACTTTTTCTTTCAGTGCAACCGTATTGTCAAATTTGACAGAACCGTTACTTAGAGTAACCTTATCTTTATCCACTGCTTCAGCAAATGCACGTTTCAAGCCTTCATAGCTATTGTAGGTCTTCCCATCGATGACAATAGCCTGAATTCCATTTTTGGCACTGGTCACCACTTCATTGAAGTAAGCTTTCTTCCAGTCTTCAAGGGTACTGAATTTCCCATCAGAAATCTTTTGAATGATGTAATCATCCCCTAGAGTGGCACGTCCAGCTTGTTTGGACTCTTGTTTATACTTGTTTGAAGCATAACCCAGGAATCCTTTTTCATAGCCATAGTAACCCCAGAGTCTGAAGGTATTGTGTTTGAAGGACATGGCTCCAGGAGCCCCTTCACTGGTGTTCCCACCATAGATACCTGTCATCATCGGCACAGTCACATAGGCTGAACCAAAGTCAGATGGATTATAGACGCCATTTCCAGGACCACGGTTGGTCATGAAGTTGTTGGTGATGAGATCATCTACTGAATGTAAGGTGATGGCTTTTTCCTCATCACTCAAAGGACGCACCTTATCAAATTGATTCTTGGTATTAGCCCCTCGGTATTGTTTATCAACCTTCTTGAACCATGCATTGTTCAAGTCTTGACTGCCTTTATTGAGGACGGCTTCTCCTTCTAGGTAATCCAGAAGCATGAGCGTATCGTTATACCCCTTCATGTAACGATCAATTTCATCGCGTGATTGAAGGTAATTTGGATTAGTGTTGTACCATTGGTTGCCGTCGTTTGGACGTTCATAGGCCATGTTGAGACCTAGAGCTTTGTATTCCCCATTTGGATTGGATACGGATGGCGTTTGGAGCATGCCTTGAGCATAGGCTTCTAGATCCGTTCCTTCACGGTGTCTCCAGCCACCCAAGTATACCATACGGTCATTGACGTGCGTCGTTTCATGGGTAAAAGCAGAAATCCCAAAGTCACTGATCATATCCGTCACCATAAAGAAGACCGAATCATCTTTATAAGGATTTCCATAGACACGAGCGGTTGCTCCCATGCGCCAATCTGTCGCATGGTAACGATCAGTTGGTCCATATAATTCACGAATTGGAGCGACATCTTTTCCACTATTCGTATGGCCATAACGGTCTGTACTAATGCCTTTATAGTTTTGATTATCAAGGACAGGGGTCGGCACCATATTATTGCTCTTTAGGAGCTGGTTGCGAACATTATCAGCTGCTAATCGCGACCAGAAATCCAAGTAGTCCTGTTGGGCTTTTGCTACTTTATCAATTTCCGCCTTGAAGGCATTTCGTTCTGCCTCAGTGTTTTTACCGTATTTCTCGAAGGAACTATAGGCCAAGGTATTGTATGTTGAAATCAAGAACATGTGCGCATCTTTAAGATTCAAGAGTGGCAAGATAATTTTACCGTGAATATCATTGTTTAAGCCCTCATAGGCTCTATGCTTAGCAGATGCGAAAGCTGGATTGGTCGTCTCAGGCTCCACAATATAGACATTGTCTTTGGTTGCTTTGATGAACCAATCATTCAAGTCTGTATCACTTGTAAAGAGCTCCATATTGTATTTCAGGAAGTCATTTAAGTTACCAGAAAGAGTCGATTTAGCCACAACTTCACGGAAGGCATCGTGGGTACGAGTCCCTTTGATGTAGTCTTCTTTTGAACCAATTTCAATCAAACGGTCTAAGACATCAACATTCTTCCCATAGAAGTCTGGCTTGAACAACATGAGCTGCTTAAGATTGACATCATCGAACTTCACTCCGTAATAGCGATTGAGGTAAGAAAGCCCTAAAAGAACGGCCGCCTTGTTGTCATCAACTTTCTTGATAAGGGCACGTTTAGCAGCCTCATCTGTGTTTAATTGATGGTCTTGGTTTTCAACCAGTTGTTTGACAAAGTGAGTCAGATTATCCTTGACTTCTTGGAAACTTTCTTCGAGGTAAAGGTTCTTAATGGCATTGACTTTGTTAGGTCCTGTTCGACCTAAGTGAGTGTAGATTGGATCTGATTGCAATTCTACAGGACTTAATTTCTCTACGATGGCACTGATGAGATCGCTACGGTCCTTGTCCACCATATTTGGCGTGTAGACTACTTCACCGAGCTCCGCCACACTGTACTCTTTGACTTGTTTGACTTTAGAATCTTTCGGTGTCATGCTAAAGACATCTTTGGTCTTATCGGCATAATGGATCAGGATGTGATCAGCATCTGCTAGTTCCGTGACAAAATCATTGCCCTTCATAGCGGTCACAGACAAGACTTCCTTGGTCAAAAGAGGGCTCGTCGCAGCCAATTTATTCCCTTGGTCGACAATCCACTCTTTATTGTAGAATGGTTGCAATTTAGCAATATTACGGTAAGCCAGCTCACGAGTCGCAT
>JAPJPE010000040.1 GCA_030825825.1 Streptococcus sp.
GAGTGGGCTCTACTACGCTGATTTCATCAGCTTTTACAGCCCTACTCAACTGTGTGGAGGTGGGGCGACGAAATCGAATTCTAACGAATGACCGATTTCTGTCCCACTCTCTTTTCTTTCGCTGTTTGAAGCTTAATTTTTGGGCAAAGATTTGGTATAATGAAAGGTATGAAACATTCGGAAAAAGAATCACAATACCAACTTTTACTGTCACAGTTAGACGCTCTCTTAACAGGTGAAAGCAATGCCTTGGCCAATTTGTCTAACGCCAGTGCTCTCTTAAATCAAGCCCTGCCTCGTTCTGTCTTTGCGGGTTTTTATTTGTATGACCAGTCAGAATTGATCTTGGGACCCTTTCAGGGTGGCGTCTCTTGTGTCCACATCGCACTTGGAAAGGGTGTCTGTGGAGAAGCGGCCCAGAAGCAAGAAACCATGATTGTCGATGATGTCCGTCAACATGCCAACTATATTTCCTGTGATAGCCGGGCTATGAGTGAAATTGTGGTACCTATGGTCAAGGACGGCCAGCTCCTGGGGGTTTTAGACCTGGACTCAGAATGCGTCTCTGACTACGATCAGCTGGATCAAGAGTATTTGGAAGAGTTTGTCGCTCTCTTGATCGAAAAGACAAACTGGGACTTTAAGATGTTTGGAGTTAAGAACTAATGTATCAAGCTTTATATCGGAAATACCGTAGCCAGACCTTTGGTCAATTGGTTGGCCAGCAAGTGGTGGCACGGACATTGAGACAGGCCGTCGAGCAGGACAAGATCAGCCATGCCTATCTCTTTTCTGGACCTCGTGGTACTGGGAAAACCAGTGTGGCCAAGATCTTTGCTAAGGCTATGAACTGTCCTAATCAAGTCAATGGGGAGCCGTGTAACAACTGCTATATCTGTGAATCCATTACCAATGGGAGTCTTGAAGATGTTATCGAGATCGATGCAGCCTCTAACAATGGGGTCGATGAAATTCGCGATATTCGCGACAAGTCGACCTATGCTCCAAGTCTAGCCAAGCACAAGGTTTACATTATCGATGAGGTCCACATGCTCTCGACAGGGGCCTTTAATGCCTTGTTGAAGACGCTGGAAGAGCCGACGGAAAATGTAGTTTTTATCCTCGCAACGACAGAGTTGCACAAAATTCCTGCAACTATTTTGTCTCGGGTGCAACGCTTTGAATTCAAATCTATCAAACTACCGGATATCGTTCACCATTTGGAAAGTATCTTAGCTACAGAAGGCATTGCCTATGAAGCAGATGCTGTGCATATCATCGCTCGACGCGCTGAAGGTGGGATGCGGGATGCCTTGTCCATTTTGGACCAAGCCCTGAGTCTAACTGCAGGTAGTGAGTTGACGACAGCAATCGCTGAAGAGATTACGGGCTCCATCAGTCTAGCTGCGCTCGATCAGTACGTAGCTGCCATCATGGCTCATGATGCGACAGCGGCGCTGGATCAGCTGGCGATTATCTTTGATAACGGGAAGAATATGGCCCGTTTTGTTACGGACTTACTTCAATACCTGAGAGATCTCTTGATTGTCCAGACAGGTGGCGAAAACACTCACGCTAGTGACTTGTTTGCGGCGAATCTTGAATCCGATCAAGCCCGTCTTTTTGCCCTGATTGACCAGGCGACGACCAGTCTTGCGGACATCAAAAATAGTCTGCAACCGCGTATCTATACTGAAATGATGACCATTAAATTGGCTGAAAGCACAGGCCAAGTTTCTAACTCAGCTGCTGTGGAAGTTCCTTCCAATGTGCTAGCCCAGCTGGAGGACTTGAAGAAGGAAGTCGCTCAACTTAAGCAACAATTAGCGCAATCAGGTAGCAGTCTTCCTGCTTCAAAACCAGCAGTAGCGCGTCCAACCAAGTCGAACAAGGGCTACCGTGCAGATCGAAACAAGGTCAACGCCATTTTACAAGAGGCGGTTGAAAACCCAGAGTTGGCACGGACCAACTTGATCCGTCTTCAGAACGCTTGGGGGGAAATCATCGAGAGTTTGGCAGGTGCGGATAAGGCTCTCTTAATCGGATCCCAGCCGGTCGCTGCTAATGAAAATCACGCCATTTTAGCCTTTGAGTCTGCCTTTAATGCTGAACAGACCATGAAGCGGGACAACCTCAATACCATGTTTGGAAATATCCTCAGCAATGCTGCGGGCTTCTCACCAGAGATTTTAGCGGTTTCGATGGAAGAATGGACCCAAATCCGGGCAGAGTTTTCGGCTAAGGCGCGTGGACAAAAAGCGGAAGTGGTAGAAGAAGAGGAAAGTATCATCCCTGAGGAATTTCACTTTTTATCCGATAAAATCACCCTGCAAGACGATTAATACATGAATTTTTTACTGAATCATGGTAAAATAATTTTATGAATAGAAAACAATTTGCAGTGATAGCAGTCTTTACTGCTATGGAGACATACTTTTTCAATGAAGCGACCATGGCGGGTCAAATGCTCTTTACATGTTTTTGGGCCCTCTTGATCTTACGCAATCTCCAGACGGCCTATATGGTGGAGAAAATTGCTAGTGCCATTGAAAAAGAAATCAGAAAGAAAAGAAAATAAAACCTTTGAAAAGAAATCCTTTTTCAAAGGTTTTTTCTTGTTTTAAAAGGCTTCTTGGCATTGTTTGCGGTAATCTCCTGGGGAGAGGCCGACCTTCTGTTTAAAAGCCTTTGTAAAGTAGGAGTAGTTGTCATATCCCACCTGGAGGGCAACTTGGTAAATGGGGGTATCGCTTTGCGATAGCATCTCTTTTGCGGCGGCCATCCGTTTATCGGTGATGTATTTCACCAGTGTTTCGCCGGTGTCGCGCTTAAACATCCTCGCTAGATGATCTGGACTAAGAAAAACCATTTCTGCCAGCTTGGTGCGACTGATATCCTCCTTGTAATGGTGATCGATGTAGTCAGTGATCCGTTGGATGAGATTGGATTGGTGTTCTAGATCGATCACATAATGGCGAGCAGAGCTCCAGTAATCTCCGATATAGGCTTCAAAAGCTTCGATGGCATGAAACCGCCGTTCGAAGAGAAATTGATGGTGTTTGTTTTGAAATAACTTGTGGGCGAGAATGCCGTTCTTGTCCAGATAAATGCCAATTTGCTGGGTCCAGTCTAGCTGGAGTTCACTCAGAGCTGAGAGCGGGATGCGATCTTGAGTCTCTATGCTATGGATGATTTGGAGGAGCTGTTCTGTCTCTAGCTGATTTGTAAAAGTGAGCGATGTCCGATGAGCAGGCTTTTGAGGTTGTGGAGCCAAAGAAGCATAGGAATGGATACTGTCCCAATGGAAGACTTGTTCTTCACTGTATTGGCAGAGTTGCAGAGCCTGCATCAATAGCGTCTTAAGGGAAATGGCATCTGAATAGAGAAGGATAGAGGATCGGTCTAAGTCTTGCTGGATCTTCTGCTGGATAGCCTTTAGGAAGTCTGCACACTCTGTAGTCTGATTCTTTTTGAAGAGACAGAGGTAGCGATCGGTCTGGCTTTCGATTTTACTGAGGGCACAGTAGTGGACAGGGAAATCTAGGGAGAGATCCTTGATACAATGGCGGAGCTGCAAGCGCCAAGAAGGGACGCTGGGGTGAAAGTCTTCTTCAACTAAGTGGAGAGTGATGAGGAGCAAGAGGTAGTCTTCATGTGGTTTGGGGCTATAACCCCGTTTTGTTACTTCTTGAAGGAGCTGTTCTGCTTGAGATGGACGCGGTTTTCGCAAGTAGTCATGCCAAAATTCAGCTTCTTTTTGTCCTTGCTGTGCTAATTGGGTCGCACTCTTGTGGCGCTTGATCTTATTGAGGGCTTTTTGAATGATAAATTCTAAGCGGTCGGGGTCAATCGGTTTGAGGTAGTATTCAAAACTTTGGAGTTCAATGGCTTTTTGGGCATAATTGAAATCAGCATAATTGGTAAGGAAGATCGTTTGAATGTCATATTTTTCTGACCGGACCCAGGCTAGGAGATCTAGCCCACTGCCTTGTGGCATCTCGATATCACTGATCATGAGGGCAATCGGGTGGCTTTGAATGATGGCTTGGGCTTGGCTCAGACTGGAGGCGGTATATACCTGCTCAATGCCCAAGGCTTCCCAATGGATGGTTTCCTGTAGGGCTTTAATGATAAAACGATCATCGTCAACGAGTAGGATATTCATGTGTGTCTCCTTTGTAGGGTTCATAAGGAAGTCTCAGTTGGATGCGGGCACCTCCTTGGGATCCATTTGAAAATTGGAGCGTGTAGTGATCTGGATAGAGGAGATCTAGTCGCTCCCGTGCATTGGTCAAACCAATGTGGTGGCCATTTTCAGTGACTAAGGATTTTTTCTCTGCTAGATCTTGTAAGATAGCGTAGCTAAAACCGGGTCCATTATCCTGAAGGGAAATGGCAAGCTGTTGGTTTGCTTCTTCATGAATGGAAAGCTGAATGTGGAAGGAATCTTGGAAAGAAAAGCCGTGTTTGATGGCATTTTCCACAAAGGTTTGTAAAAGCAGAGGGGGAATAGCCGCATCTTTCAGACCAGGATCCCAGTCCAGGTCAAAGTGGATGCTGTCCCCATAGCGGATTTTCTGGATTTCTAGGTAATTTCGGATATGTTGGATTTCATCTGTTAAGCGATTGAAATCTTGATTGGCTTGAAAGAGGTGACGCAAGTAGTTGGAAGTCACCTTGGTCAACTCCTCGATTTCCTTATAGTCCTTGGTTTGGAGCATGCTGTGAATCATGGAAAGCATGTTGAGGTAAAAATGGGGTCGAACTTGATTTTTGAGGTAATTGAGTTCGACTTTTTTGAGATTGAGTTGCGCGTGGTAGGCTCGAATTTGGAGGTCTTTCATATGGATCAGAACCTGATTGAGCTTGTGATTGGCCTGATCGATCTCTAAGATCCCTTGGTCTTCGATTACATCTAGCTTGGTAGAAGCAGCATCTAGCTGAGAAAGGCGTTGGGTGAGTCGTTTCATCGGTTGGATCATCCGTTGACGAATATAAAGGATCAGAATGGTGGAGAGAACGGCGATGATCAAAGGGACCAAGGAGAGAAGGGTTTCCAGTACGATATTTGTACGGAAAACGTCCCCGTAATCGACCGTCACATACAGATCAAAAGGCAGGTGGGTTTGATTGCTATCGGCTTGAATGACGGAATCTGTAGCATGGATCTGGTTGGGGCGATCGATGGATAAGCGCCCTTTTTTCCCAATATTGAGCTTTTGCAAGGGTTTTAAAATATCCTGGGTAGAAATGATGGCATAGATAGCCTTGCCCTTGTAATGGAGAGATTTCAAGAGATAATCATGCTGGTTCAGGCTGATTCGTTGCCATTTTTGATTAGTCTTGTCTGTTTCTTTGTCATAGGTTTTAAGATGATCTTTCAATTGTACATAGTCCAGGTAGGGCAGTTGAAGACTGGAGGCATTGAAAAAATGAGGGATATCTCTTGTCTCTATGAAAAAGGTAATGGGGCTATCCATCTGGTATTGAAACTCCGTGAAATCGATCCGCAATTTTTTTAGATTTTCATGAAAATCCGTGAAATCAAGTGGGGTATTGAGCTCTGTCAAATAGTCATTGTGACTAATGGTACTGTACATAAAACGCTCGACAGAGTGAAGCTCTGTGTTTAAGGAATCCGCATAGATATGAATCGAGTCCTCTAAATGGAGCATGTTTTGGTGTTTAATAAAATTTCGGCTAATCCCACCTATCAAAAGGTTGATCAAGGTATTGACGACTAAGAGGAGAAAGAGTAGGCGCGAAAAAAATTGAATCGAGTGATCTCGTGTACTTCTGTGAATAGCTTTCATAATGAGCACCTCACATATATTATAGCACTATTTGAAAACGGATTCATGAACAAAACCGATATTAAAGTAAAAAAATCGGGAAAGTGCATGTTTTTGTGTGGAGAAAACGGAAAAGTGAATGAAGATGCACGAAAAAGTTCTATAAAGATGGAAAGGATTCCTATAAAATAGAGGAGAAAGAAAAGGAGGGCCTTATGAAAAGCGAAGTAAATGCGAAGCAGAGCAAATTTAAGAAAAATATTCCTTTATATGTGCTGCTCCTACCATCGATTATTTTATTGATTTTATTTGCCTATATCCCTATGGCGGGTCTAGTCATCGCTTTTAAAGATTACTCTCCCGCTACTGGGATATTTGGAAGTCCTTGGGCTGGTCTCAAGTATTTTAACCAGTTCTTCTCATCCTTCCAATTTGCGACAACCATGAAGAATACCTTGAAAATTTCTATTTACAGTATTCTGGTGGGTTTTCCCTTGCCGATTGTTCTAGCCATTATTTGCAACCAGATTCGTGTGGGCAAGTTCAAAAAAGTCTTTCAAGTAACGACTTATTTGCCTCATTTTATCTCGACCATGGTCATGTGTGGGATGATTATTCTCTTTCTCTCTCCAAGTAGTGGACTGTTAGCCAATGTCCTCAAATTGGTCGGCTTAAAGATGCCTGCTCTCTTATCCAAACCGGGTAGCTTTGCAGGTGTCTATGTCTGGAGCGATGTCTGGCAACATATCGGTTGGGATAGTATCATCTATCTAGCCGCTCTATCGGCCATTGATCCGACCTTTTATGAAGCTGCGACCATGGACGGGGCGAGTCGATTGCAAAAGATCCGTCATATTGACTTACCCTTACTGTTACCAACGGCGATGATTCTCTTGATTCTCAGAGCAGGAAGCCTACTCAGTGTTGGTTTTGAAAAGGTCTTGCTCTTGCAAAATCCACTTAATCTGGCAGGAAGTGAAATCATTTCGACCTATGTCTACAAAGTGGGGATGATTAATTTTCAATATAGTTATTCGACAGCGATCGGTCTCTTTAATACCTTGGTCAACTTGATCATCTTACTGTCGGTCAACTGGTTTGCGAAACGCTATACCAAGACGGGATTGTTCTAGGAAGGAGGAGAAATTGTGAAATTGTTTCAACATGCGAGAAAGACCAAGTCAGAAATCCTCTTTGATATTTTTATCTATGGTCTAGCGATTTGCTTGATTCTCTTGATTGTCTACCCTTTGTGGTTTGTTATCATTGCCTCCTTTAGTAATCCGTCTGATGTAGCAACTGGTAAGGTTTGGTTTATCCCGAGGGAATGGCGACTAGACGGCTATCAACGTTTGATTGAGCAGCCTTTGTTTCTAAAGAGCTATCTTAACACCATCCTCTACACGGTTGTAGGGACCATCGTTGCCCTGGTCATTAATATCCCGGCTGGTTACGCCTTGTCGCGAAAGGACCTCTTTGCTAAGAAATGGGTCAGTGTCTTCTTTATCGTTCCCATGTTCGTCTCTGGGGGCTTGATTCCCATTTATTTGACAGTGAAACAATTGGGCTTGGTCGACACCTTCTGGGTAATGGTCGTACCGTTTGCAGTATCTCCTTACAATATCGTTGTAGCTCGGACTTTCTTTAACAATAGTATTCCAGAAGGGATGTGGGAAGCCGCCCAGATCGATGGGTGCGGAACCATTTATTACTTTAGAAAGATCGTGCTCCCCTTGTCCAAGGCTATTATTGCCGTTATTGGACTTTGGACAGCAGTAGGGATCTGGAATTCTTGGTTCAATGCCTTGATTTATTTGACCAATGAAAATCTTCAACCCCTGCAATTGATCCTGCGCCGTCTCTTAATTAGTAATCAAATGTTGCAATCGCAAGCAACAGGGGAGGTAGCTTCTGACCTCCGTATTAAGGCTGATATGATGAAATATGCAGCCATCGTTATCTCAACAGCACCGATTATGATGCTGTATCCATTCGTCCAAAAATACTTTAATCAAGGTGTCATGATAGGTGCCTTGAAAGAATAGGAGAAGATCATGAAAAACAGGAAATTTGCCTATCTGCTCCTTGGAGCAGCTGCTTTAGCTGGCTTGACGGCTTGTGGAGCTTCCACAAATAAATCAAGCAATGACAAGAATGATGGAAATACCTTCAAGATCACGACCGTTCGTTGGTCGGATTGGGGGGAAGACTATCACAAAGGTTTTCTAGATGATTCAGCCAAGGAATCAGGTATCAAGATCAAATGGGATACCATGGTGGCTGCAGACTGGTCTGATAAGAAATCTGTTCTTGTTGCCAGTGGAGATTTACCAGACGCTTTCTTGGGATCCAATGCCTTCACGGATTCTGAAATCGCTCAGAACCAAAACATGTTCATTCCATTGGAAGACTTGATCAAGGATAATATGCCAAACTTGAACAAGGCCTTTGAAAAAGAACCGAAATTAAAAGCCATGGTGACCAACCCAGATGGTCATATTTACAGCCTGCCTAAGAAATTGCCAATGCGGCCAATCGTCGGCAACCAACTCTTTATTAATAAGAAATGGTTGGACAACCTTGGCTTGAAGATGCCGGAAACCTATGATGAATTGGTGACTGTTTTACAAGCATTTAAGGATAAGGATGCTAATGGCAATGGCGATGTCAATGATGAAATTCCATTTGGCTCTGGTAACTTTGATCCGACCTTCTCTTATATTTTGCCATTCAACAACCGTCTGGGTGGAGATAATACCTATGAAATGTCCGTCAAAGATGGCAAGCCGGTCTATCTACGAACAGAAGAAAGTTATAAACAAGGGATAGCGGCGATGCATGAAGCCTACAAGAAAGGCTTGATCGACCCTGAACTCTTTACAGAAGATACCTCCATGTCTGTTGCCAAACGGATGGATAAGGGTGTGGCGCGTGTCGGTGTGTCAAGTGGTTGGACAGCAGATGCAACCTTTGGCCAACATGCCAGCGAATATGCTCCTCTCCCAGCATTGAAAGGCCCGGATGGCAAACAATATGTCATTTCTGACCCAGATCATTTGAACTATGGACGCAATGAAATACTGATCACGAATAAGTGCAAGGACCCTGCAAAATTGCTCAAATGGTTGGATAAATTCTACACGGACGATGCCAGCATCCAAAACTTCTATGGATCCTTTGGCATTGCAACTGAAAAAGATGGTGACAAGTACAAGGTCTTGGCTCCAAAAGATGGTAAATCTGCCGATGAATGGGCTTGGATTAATTCCCTTCGTGACTTTGGACCAAAATATGTGTCAGATGATATCAATAGTCATGTCGACATCGACCAAACGCAAGGTGATGGCCTCAAATTGAAGATGGACAAAGAATTGAAACAATACGCTTTGCCAGCATATCCAAATGTCATCTACTCTCAAGAAGAATTGAACAAATTGTCCTCTATTTATGTCGATATCAACTCCTATGTTACCCAACAAGCTTCTAAATGGGTAGTCGAAGGGGGCGTCGAAAAGGATTGGGACGATTACAAAGCAACATTGAAGAAGATGGGCATTGATGACTTTATGAAGATTCAACAGGATGCCTATGATCGTTACCAAAAAGAAGTGAAGTAACAGGAGTCTAAATGGATTCAAGTAAGTAACTCAGGGGCCTAAAGCCCCTGAGTGCTTCCTTGGAGGAAGTGGAAGAAAATAGAGATGAAGAACAAGGAGAAGAAGATGCAAAAATTATTTTCATTGGATGGACGCTTGGTCAAGACCTTGACCCGGTTGACAGACATCATTATCTTGAACACCTTGTTTATCGTTTGCTGCCTTCCAATTCTCACGATCGGTGCATCGCTTACGGCTTTAGCAACCATGTGGCACCGCTTGTTGAAAGGGGAAGATACGGATATCGTTTTTCATTTTTTCCGTCTCTTTCGCGCTAATTTCAAGCAAGCGACGGTGATTTGGCTGACTTGTCTAGGACTATCTGCCCTTCTTTATCTGGATTACTGTCTTTTTTCAAATACGGACTTCTTAAGTGAGTATGGGATTTGGATCTTGCTTCCCTTTATCGTCCTTCTATGTGGAGGGATGACCTTGATCTTCCCTTATATCGGCCTCTTTGAAGACCCTACAAGAAAGGTCTGTCTGAATAGTTTCCTTATTGCTCTCTTAAATCCTATTCAAACCATCTTTCTTGTCTTCTTCAATCTGGCAGTGATCTATATCAGTCTCAGTAGTCCCGAACGCTTACTGACAGCTATTTATCTCTTTACCTTTGGAGGTTTTGCCCTATGGAGCTTCTTGAATGTTCGACTGACCGATAAGATCTTTTCAAGGATCCAAGAAGGAGGAGTCATTGAAAAATAAGGTCAAGCAAGTGGGACGTATGTTTTACGGAATATTATGTAAATCGAATAAAGTTTCCTATATTTCTAGGGAACTATAGAAAGAAGCACAACTTTTTTCTAAAAAACTAAGTGATGCTGAAAAGAATAAATGATATAGGCTTTTAACCTTATTCAAACATATGCTGAAACTTTCTGCTGTGAGAAAAGTGCTAGAAACACCATTGTTTCTAGCACTCGGGAGTTTTGGAA
>JAPJPE010000041.1 GCA_030825825.1 Streptococcus sp.
TCGACCTTCCTTTTGCTCAAGGTAAATGGTGCGCTGCTGAAGGGCTCGACAATGCTATCATGCTCTCAGACTACTACGACCATTCCTTCGGAAAAGCCTACGGCCTCTTGATCAATGAATGGCACTTGCTCGCACGCGCTGTCTTGGTCTTAGATGCAGACAACAAGGTGACTTACGTTGAGTACCTCGACAACATCAACAGCGAACCCAATTACGACGCTGCAATCGAAGCCGTCAAGGCACTTGGGTAAACGAAAAAGAGGTCTGCGACCTCTTTTCTATATCTACAAAATCTGTTCAGAACCTTTCCTTAAGTGAGTACGGACGTCAGCGAACTTCTAGGAAGTTCCATGACTTAGTTTTGAACCTAACGTTTCAAAACTCCCGAGCGCTTGAAACAACAATGTTTCAAGCACTTTTCTCACAGCGGAAAGGCTCATCACCTGATAGATCAGCTCTAAGAACTTAACTGTTTTAACTTCTTTTAAGAACCCTTAGGCTATTTTATGTAAAATAACAGTTCTTTCGTTGCTATAAAATCCGATGGAGCCCATTCTGGAGGAGAACCCGCCAGCGTAAGCGAGGGATGCCTTGTAGAAAGCTCCGCACGCGCTTTGCTACTTGTTGCTTATAGCTCTTACCTCCCTGTGCAAAAACTCCTTTTCGACTCCAATAACCTTGCTCTCCTCGGTCATTCTTCGGAGCTAGATAGCGAACACCTTGCTGATAGAGGACCTGCTTGCGAAAGGCTGGATCCCAAGCTTTGACGGGGTCAATATCTAAGTCCTTATGGGTCCGGCCCCTAGCCAACCCGTAGTTAAAACTGGCACCATTGACAATGCCATTTTCAGAAACTTCTAATGGATCGACTTCATTGAGGAAATGCCCAGCTTGATCGAGAATATACTCCGTATGGAAATTTAACAAGACCTTGAAATTGACTTGTTGGGAGGCCCCTGATGGATAACGAAGATGACCATCTGGCCTAAGGGAGACCTTGTTGTGAAGACGAGCAGCCGCATAAGCATCCACCGTGACAGCTCTAGTCTCCTGTAGGTAAGCTTGTAAGGCCTCTTCGTCAGTTTGTCCAAGTCTCGCATTATGTATCCGAATCCATTGCGCCTGGTAACTTGAAAGTAGGTAGCGCAACTGGTGAACCTGGCGTTTCAAGAGCTGATCTCCCGACTGCTCTGCCAAGGGATCCTTTTCAAAGGCAACCTGCACGACGCGTGAAAAAGCCTTCCAAAAGTCGGAACCTGGCGGACAATCTGGAGCCATCCTACTCAGAAGAAAGGCTGTTTCTTCACAAGTTCCGGACAGGTCACTTGGCATAAGAAGAATTTTCATGACTCCCCTCAGCAAGTCTTGGGCAGCCGTTTCCGTTAGATCTTTGATCTCTTGAAACCACATGTTTTGAAACAGAGGACTGGCAAAGAAAAAGACAGACTGGTATTGTTCTTGGTAGGCTTGTGGATCTTTGTATCCCTGCAAGTGCTTCTCTAGATAGGCTAAACTATTTTCTCTCCAGCCTAGTCTCGCTAATTCCCGTCTGTTCATGATGCCATCCTTTCTATGCTTCTATACTACCATCTTTTGGAGCTTGAGACAATTCTCATTACTCCACTAGCGTTTTTGAGGATTTTTTTGATATACTAGAAGTGAGCGAAGAAAAGAGGAAAGCATGACACCAAACAAAGAAGATTACCTCAAGTGCATTTATGAAATTGGCACAGAAGTAGAAAAAATCAGTAATAAGGAAATCGCTAGTCGCATGCAGGTCTCTCCACCCGCTGTGACTGAGATGATTAAGCGCATGGTCTCTGAGGGTCTCCTAGTGAAAGATAAGACCCATGGCTATCTACTAACGGATCTGGGCTCGCAATTGGTCTCTGATCTCTACCGCAAGCACCGCTTGATCGAAGTATTTCTGCTGAAAAATCTTGGCTACACAACTGAAGAAGTCCATGAAGAGGCAGAAGTTCTCGAGCATACCGTTTCTGAACATTTCATCGACCGGCTGGATCACATGCTTGGAAATCCTAAGACCTGCCCTCATGGTGGGACAATTCCAAAGAAAGGTGAAAGGCTTGTCGAAGCCTACCAAGACCGTCTTAGTGAAACGACTGAGCCTGGTCTGTATATTCTGCAAAGAGTCTATGACACCTATGAATTGCTAAAATTCTTAGACCAGATCCATCTCCAAATTGGTGATACCATCGCGTTTCAACGGTACGATGACTACACAGGACTCTATCACTTAGTTATCCATGAACAAGAAATTTCTATCAACCAAGTGATCGCCCAACAACTCTATATTGAAAAACATGCAGTCTAACCCGACTGCATGTTTTCTTACTTATGGATTTTTTGTATCTAGTAAAATCGTCACCGGACCATCATTGATCAATTCAATCGCCATATCGGCTCCAAAGATCCCTCGTTTGACAGGGACTTCTTTTTCTAATTGATCATTAAAGGCATCATATAACTGACTGGCCATATCTGGCTTGGCAGCCCCTATAAAAGCAGGACGGTTGCCTTTTTTTGTCTCCGCAAAGAGGGTAAATTGAGAGATCGACAAGATTTCTCCTTGAATATCTTTGACCGAAAGATTCATCTTATCTTCCTCATCTGAGAAAATACGCATCTGCGATACCTTGCGGACCGCATACTCCAAATCCTTCTGGTCATCCTCAGGCCCCACTCCCACTAAGAGCAGCAAACCTTGCTGGATCGCATTGTAGACTTGACCATCAATGGAAACCGAGGCACTCTTAACCCGTTGAATCACTAATTTCATTTTACCATCCTATTTTATAAATCTATTGGGCATTGGCTACTAACCTTCAAAGAACATCAACTTCAGACAAGGCAGTGCGACGCAGGCAGTACTTCAGTACGGCAAGGCGAGCTAACGAAGCAATAAAAGATAACTGAGCAGCCGATTAGCCGTTGGTACGCTTAACAGAGTACACCTCCGGCACACTCTTAATCTTATCCACAACCGTTGTCAACATAGACAGGTTTGGAATTCCAAAGGAAATGTGGATATTGGCAAATTTCATATCTTTGGTTGGTTGGGCATTGACGGTTGATACCATCTTAGCTGTATTAGAGAGGACTTGTAGTACATCGTTCAGAAGTCCGGCACGGTTGAGTCCATATATATCGATGTGGGCGATGTAGTCTTTGGTCGTGTTGTTGTCTTCCCACTCGACATCGATCAAGCGTTGCTCGTAGTTGTCTTGAGCTCGGAGATTCATACAGTCCTGACGGTGAATCGCAACACCGCGTCCTTTGGTGATGTAGCCGACGATTTCATCACCTGGAACTGGATTACAACACTTAGCAATCCGAATCAAGAGTCCCGAAGCTCCTTGGATGACCACGCCACCCTCGTGACGGACCTTGAGGGTGTCTTTTTTATTTTCAACCTTGACCTCGCCACCTTTGACCAGCTCTTCTGCTTCTGCGCGTGCCTTAGCCCGTTCTTCTTCCCGGCGTTCATCCTCCGTCAAGCGGTTAAAGATGGTAATAGCCCCAATCTCTCCAAAACCAATCGCCGCAAACAAGGCTTCTTCTGTCTTGTAACTTGATTTTTGTAGCACTTTGTCCATGTGCTTTTTGTCCATGAACTTATTGGCTACCAAGTCATGCTCATTGAATTGGGCCATCAAGAGGTCACGACCCCGGTTAATCGACAATTCCTTATCTTGATTTTTAAAGAATTGACGAATCTTGTTGCGCGCCTTGCTGGTTTTGACAAGGGTCAGCCAGTCACGGCTCGGACCAAAGGAGTTGGCATTGGTGATAATCTCCACCTGGTCTCCCGTCCGAAGTTTGGTATTGAGGGGCACCATCCGGCCGTTGACCTTGGCACCAATCGCTTTTTCCCCAACCTTGGTGTGGATTTCATAGGCAAAATCGATCGGTCCGGAATCTTTCGGAAGCGAGCGCACGGTTCCATCTGGTGTGAAGACGTAAATTTCTTCTGCCAGGATGTCTTCTTTTACATTTTCAACAAATTCTTTGGCATCACCTGACTGGTCTTGGAGTTCCATCATCTCCTTGATCCAATTCATTCCAATGGCCGATTCCTTACTGTTGACTTGGCCCTTGATCCCTTTCTTATAGGCCCAGTGAGCCGCAACCCCGTACTCAGCAACCTCATGCATTTCCTTGGTTCGGATCTGGAATTCAATCGGTCCTTTAGGGCCATATACAGTCGTATGGATAGACTGATAACCATTGGCCTTCCGGTTGGCAATATAGTCCTTAAAACGCCCCGGCATTGGCTTCCAGAGCTCATGGATGTAGCCTAGCATAGCATAGACATCGCTGGGGGTATCCAGGATACAGCGGATGGCAATCAAGTCATAGATTTCATCAAAGCGTTTCTTCTTATCCTGCATTTTGCGATAGATCGAATAGATATGCTTTGGTCGACCATAAATTTTCCCATGCAGATGGCGTTCCCCAGCATAGGTCTCAATCTTGTGGACAACCTCTTCGACCAACTCTTCTCGCTCGCGACGTTTTTCCTTCATCATATGCGAAATCTTGTAGAATTCAACTTCATTCAGATAACGGAAGGACAAATCCTCAAGCTCCCACTTGACGCTGGAAATCCCGAGACGGTGGGCTAGCGGCGCATAGATCTCCATGGTCTCACGCGAAATGCGCTCTTGCTTATCCTTGCGCAAATGCTTGAGGGTACGCATATTATGCAAGCGGTCTGCCAATTTGACCAAAATGACACGGATATCTTGAGACATGGCCATGAGCATCTTGCGATGGTTTTCCGCCAACTGCTCTTCATGGGACTTGTACTTGACCTTCCCGAGCTTGGTCACCCCATCGACAATCACGCGCACATCATGACCAAATTCGCGCTCTAAATCATCTAAAGTCGCATCCGTATCTTCCACGACATCATGCAAAAAGCCACAGGCGACCGTCACAGCATCCAGTTTCAGCTTGGCAAGGATTCCTGCCACTTGAATCGGGTGAATGATATAAGGCTCGCCAGACTGACGGAATTGCCCATTATGGCAATCAACCGCATAGACCAAAGCCTTTTGCACAAAAGCAACATCTTCAGGTGATAAATATTTTTTTGTAAGGGCAACGACTTGGTCCCCTGTTAAATTCTCTTCTTTCGGCATGTATTTTCTCCAGTTTCTTGGATACTATTTTAACACTTTTAGAAGCAGATGGGAACCAATGAAGCTACTTTAATATACGGATACTACTCGAAGATCATTCTGGGATCCACCTTGCTTTCATCATTCTTGTAAAAAAACTAACGAAGCGATTCCTTCACTTCGTTAGTTCATTAATTCTGTGACAACACTCACGGCGCTGAGAGCGTAGAGTGGAGCTGTTTCTGCTCGAAGTATGCGAGGCCCAAGTCCTGCAAGGACTGCTCCTTTAGCTGTAAAACTTTTAATTTCTGCAGGGGATAAACCGCCCTCTGGTCCAAAGATAAAGAGTAGTTTACATCCAGCTTCTAAGCCTGTCAGCGACTGAATCAGAGCGGCCGCCTCGCCTTCTTTAGCTGACTCTTCATAGGCCACCACGATCCGGTCAAACTGGTCGAACTGAGCCAGAAAGTCTGCCTTTTTCTCAAAAAGGGTAATGCTTGGGACCAGATTTCGCTTGCTTTGCTCGGCTGCTCCGAGGGCGATTTTTTCTAGTTTCTCGACCTTTTTACCCAATTTCTTGCCGTCCCACTTAGCAACGGACCAGTCTGCAGGGAAGGCCCAGATTTGGCTGGCACCGAGTTCCGTTACTTTCTGAGTGATGAACTCGAGCTTGTCTCCCTTGGGAAAGCCTGATGCGATGGTCACTTGGACTGGCAGTTCCACATTGTCAGCTAATTCCTCGATTAGCTCCAACTTACGGGCTTCTACATTTACCACGCGCGCCAAACGCTTGATCCCATCATCAAAGACCAAAGTCACCTCATCATCTTCTTTTAAGCGCATGACCTGAAACATGTGCTTGCTGGTCTCCTTGTCCTCTATGGTGACAGGTGAGCTAGCCAAACCTTTTACAAAATACTGCTGCATGCTAGCCTCCAATCACACCGGAGATATCCTTGGTCTTCTTGAAGACGCAGGCATTCCATTCCCCTTGGATCATGTGGGTTTCAAGGAAAAATCCAGCTGACTCAGCCGACTCACGTACCATGTCCCATTTGTCCTTGATAATTCCACTCATGATCAGGTAACCTTCGTCCTTGACCAAACGATAAGCATCATCTGTCAGATGGATAAGAATATCCGCCAAGATGTTGGCCACGATGACATCTGCCTCAATCTCCACGCCCTTGAGCAAATCACCTGGAGCTACATGGATGTTTTCCATGCCAGAATTGAGCTCAATATTTTCCTGAGCGACACGAACCGCCACATCATCCAGGTCATAGGCGAAGATTTCCTTGGCACCTAGAAGTGAGCTGGCGATAGAAAGGACACCTGAACCAGTCCCCACATCTAGCACTGTTTCGCCACCGCGAAGAACCTGCTCCAAGGCAAAGAGGCTCATCTTGGTTGTCGGGTGGGTTCCTGTTCCAAAGGCCATACCAGGATCCAGCTTGATAATCTTTTCTCCCGCTGTTGCCTCATAGTCTGTCCATGACGGCACGATGGTCAAGTCATGAGTGATACGAGCTGGTTCATAGTATTTCTTCCAGTTGTCTGCCCAGTCTTCCTCAGCCAAGGCAGTCGTGCCCATCTTGACCTCTCCTAGATCCATAAAGTCGGTCAATTCTGCCAGACGAGCCTGCAAATCCGCTTCAACCGTTGCTACATCAACCGTTTCCGGGTAGTAGGCCGTCACCACGATATCTTCCTGTTGCTCAACCTCTGGGAAAATTTCACCAAAACGATCCACATTCCCCACATAGTCCATGCTGTCTTCAATCGCAACACCCTGCGCTCCTAGCTCAATCAAGAGGTTGGAGACTAGCTCCTCGCCTTCACGCTTCACTGTAACTTTTAACTCTTGCCATGTTTCCATCTGATTCTCCTTAACACTCTATCAATTCTTCTAATTCTTTTAAGGTCTTGCCGTCCTTATTTTTCCAATCCGTTCGTCCATTCGTATTCATTCCTAGTACAAAAGCAGCTGCATAAGATGGGCTGGAGAACAGTTGTTTTTCTTGTAAAACACCATCTTTAATCACATTTGATTTGATTAATTCCTTACGCAATTCTTTTAGACTTGCTGGTATTGCGGGTGAATCAACCTCATCCACTTGACTGCCTTCTAAAACAACAAAACCTTCCGAAGTCTGTTCGCAGATAGCTTCAATCATTCGATTTGATTTCTTTGTTTTTCGCTTCAAATAGAGATGAGTTGAATTTTCATTAGAAACATTCTGATCTGTTTTCTTGGTCATAGGAACAAACACTCGGTACCCTAAGGTTCCTACAATCATCAAAGTATTTTCTACAACCTCATCCAACTCAGACTGCTTTTCTTCTGTTACATTCCCAGAATTGGGCTCATTCCCATTTTTGACAATAAAGCGCCCCGCGTCCTTTGCTAGTTGTGTAAATTTATTTTCCAAGTAACTAATTTCTGTGGGACCAAAGGAATTATTCTGCGTCGTCAAAATAATCACATCATTAAAATAATCTGCATGGTTATCACGAGTATGTTCCTGAACACGTAAAAGGACACCTTCACCATTTTTGCGATTCATCGCCTGCCCAATATAGGTAACATCCTTTTGCTTATTTTCATCACGACCAAATAAGAAATAAATGCCACTTTGCTTCATTTCGTCACGTGATTTTAAATCTGATAATTGAATGCGTGGAATTTTATAGATCACACCTGTCCAATTGGACAAGGTACATTTGATTATACCAGTAACTTCTCCATCCATGAGAAACATGTTGATATTTTTACTACGCTTCATCCTAATTTCTTCTCCACATAATCTCTCACTCGTTCTTGCAATTGGGGAACAACTCGATCTGACTTTAAAAACTCTTCAAAGCTCACTAACTTATAGCCCTGTCCCTCATCTCCAAAGTCAATGTGTTCAAACTCTTCTTTGGCTAGATTGCCAACTAGAAAAACGAACTGTTTTTTCTCATCCAAGAGGCCAGGATAGATCCCAGACCAGATCACTTCCTCTTTCGACAGTTGGATGTTCAATTCCTCATAAACCTCACGCGCCACACACTCAAAAGGACTTTCGTCCCCTTCGCGACCACCACCTGGCAAGTCCCACATATTAGGGTAAGGAATCGTTTCTTTATCATCGCGCAAGATGGTCAAAATTTGCCCCTCACAAATCAAAGCAATTTTACAACCCGTAAATTCGAATCGTGCTTCTAAGCAATCCTCAAGCATGAGCTTCCCCTCCTAATATCTCGGATAAGGATAAAAGGTGCTTTCTTCTAGGCCAACTTTGCCTTCTTCAAAAACTTCTTGGTTCCAGACGATCTCAAAGCTCTCTGCTTCTTCGTCTGCTAAGAAATCCATGAGCTCATCCAAGGCCAGCTCGGCTGTATCTCTAAGGAAAGTCGCAAAATAGGCTAGAAACTCACGAGACAAGCCTTTTTTAGGCTCATAAGGAATCGCTGTTAAATAGGCATCTTCCTCCACATGAGACTTGGCTGGATTGTAGAAGAGCACGGCTTCTTCAAAGAAGATATCCTCGTCAGATTCTTCGCCAGCTTCATCAACCAGTGCAACCCCGCCTGTGTTTTGCGCTTCCAAGAGAAAAGCCACTTCTACCGCATGGTTTTTCTTATCCCAATTGATCTCAAAATCAAAAGGAAAAACCTTGTCCATCTCCTCTTCTAAAACATCCAAAAATCCGTATTTAGACATAGCGTCCTCTTTCTAATTTCCCACTCTTAGAGCGGAATATGATACAATAGTTACTACAATCTTACCATAAAAACCGTCTCTTTGAAAGGAGACAAAGCTAGAAAGGAGAAGGAAATGCCCGACAATCTCGCACTCCGTATGCGACCACGAACGATCGATCAAGTCATCGGTCAACAGCACCTGGTTGGAGAAGGCAAAATCATTCGTCGCATGGTCGAGGCCAATCGTCTGTCCTCTATGATTCTCTATGGACCTCCGGGGATCGGAAAGACCAGTATTGCTTCTGCGATCGCAGGAACGACCAAGTATGCTTTTCGGACCTTTAATGCAACAGTTGACAGTAAAAAACGCCTACAAGAAATCGCAGAGGAGGCCAAATTTTCTGGTGGCTTGGTCCTGCTCTTGGACGAGATCCATCGCCTCGATAAAACTAAACAAGATTTTCTCCTGCCTTTGCTCGAAAGTGGTCTGGTCATCATGATCGGTGCAACGACTGAAAATCCCTTTTTCTCTGTCACACCCGCTATTCGTAGCCGCGTACAAATCTTTGAGCTGGAACCGTTGACGACGGAGGAGGTCAAGCAAGCTCTAAAAACGGCGCTGGACGATCCCGACCGTGGCTTTGATTTTCCAGTCGTGCTCGATGAGGACGCTTTGGATTTCATCGCTACCTCAACCAATGGAGATCTTCGCTCTGCCTTTAATTCTCTCGATCTGGCGGTGCTGTCGACCTCTGAAAATGCAGAAGGAATTCGCCATATTACGCTAGAGATCATGGAAAACAGTCTCCAGCGCAGCTACATCACCATGGACAAAGATGGAGACGGCCACTACGACGTGCTCTCTGCTCTGCAAAAATCTATCCGTGGTTCGGATGTCGATGCTAGTCTCCACTATGCAGCTCGTTTGATCGAAGCCGGAGATCTACCCAGCCTAGCTCGTCGCTTGACTGTCATCGCTTATGAGGATATCGGTCTGGCCAATCCAGATGCGCAGATTCATACCGTGACAGCGTTACAAGCAGCTGAGCGCATCGGCTTTCCTGAGGCCCGCATTCTCATCGCCAACATCGTCATCAATCTAGCCCTTTCGCCGAAATCCAACTCAGCCTACGTTGCCATGGACAAGGCGCTGGCTGATCTTAGAAGTTCTGGCAACCTTCCTATTCCTCGCCACCTCCGCGATGGTCATTATGCTGGAAGCAAGGAACTGGGAAATGCGCAAAACTATAAATACCCTCACAACTACCCTGGCAACTGGGTCAATCAGGACTACTTGCCAGACAAGCTCAAACACGCTTCCTACTTTATTCCCAATGAAAATGGCAAGTACGAGCGTGCTCTCGGAGCCACCAAGGAGAAGATTGATCAATTTAAGAAAAAGTGACATCGGTTTCAAAAAATTGAGATTTTTCCTTGAAATATTTTCAAAATGTGGTATCATATACATATAGAAACGCTGTGGTGTACGACTTCACACTTAAGTGTTG
>JAPJPE010000042.1 GCA_030825825.1 Streptococcus sp.
AGCGACGAATCGGATCTTTGCTAGGATTTTGGAAAAGCAATTGAAAGAGTTGGGGCTCTTTTGAGGCGAAAAGGATATAAGCAACCCCGACAGATCGAAAAGGTTTCTCATCTTCTAAGGCCTTGCGAATATACTCCACCACCACCATCTCCGCAGCACCAATAACCTCTGCTTGTAACTCAGACATATTGGCAAATTGCCCAAAAATGACTCTCGGTGTAGCTCCCAGTTTCTCCGCTAATGCTCTAGCCGTCAAACTAGCCATTCCCTCTTCTCTCACCAATTGTAAAGCTGTCCCAATCATAGCCTCTTTACTAAATTTAACCTTGGGTGGCATAAGACTCCTTTCACGCAACATCTGTTGCGCAACACTTGTTGCATAAAGAATACCATAAAAAAGAAAGACTTGTCAAGAAAAATCTGAAAACCACAAAACAAAAAACCAGACCACCGATAAGAGTGGAATCTGGTTTGATAACCATTATTCTAAGGCAAATCATTTCCCGCCGCCAAGTAGATTTGGTACCATTCCTTGCGAGTTAGGGTGACTGTTGCTGCTTTCCCTGCTTCAAGGACATGCTGGGGCTTGGTCGTTCCGATGACGGCCTGCATCTTTCCTGGATAGCGAAGGACCCAAGCAAGAGCGATCGCTGTCGGAGTGACCTGGTATTTTTTCGCTAAGTCAGTAAGGACGTGATTGAGGGCCGCAAACTCTTCTTTGCCGACAAAATTCCCCTTGAAATAACCATGCTGGAGGACAGACCAAGCTTGAATCACCGTATCAGTTAAACGACAATACTCAAAGACACTGCCATCTCGCACGGCTGCTTTTGGCCCTTCCATGTTGACATGAAAACCAGCTTCAAAGCTCGGTGTAAAGGCGGCACTCAACTGCAGCTGGTTGACCTTGAGAGGTTGTTTGACAGCCGTCTTAAGCAATTCCATCATCATGGGATTTTGATTGGACACCCCAAAATGACGGACCTTACCCGCTTGCTCCAAGTGATCAAAAGCTGCTGCAACTTCTTCAGGCTCCATGAGGGCATCCGGTCGGTGAAGGAGGAGACTATCTAAGCGCTCGATCTGCAAACGCTCGAGAATGCCATTGATGGAGTCCAAAATATAGTCCTTGGAAAAATCAAAATAGGTAAAGCCGTCTTTGCGAATCCCACACTTGGACTGGATCCACATCTGGTCCCGAAGATCCGGACGACGCTTGAGAACCTTACCCAGCAGGATCTCACACTGGCCATCGCCATAGATATCCGCCAGATCAAAGGTGTTGATCCCAATCGACAAAGCTGCCTCCACCAAGGCCTCCACCTCATCTTCACTCATCTGACTGATCCTCATCATCCCAAGGACAATCGTGGACAGACGCTCATTTTCAGCAAACTCAATATAGTTCATGTCCGCCTCCTTTTCTGTAGTTCTATTGTAGTGAAAAGGGTTGCAAAAGTCAATTTGAAATCAAAAAGAGTGTGGGACAGAAATCGGTCATTCGTTAGAATTCGATTTCGTGGTCATCCGACTCCACTTCTCCATGGATTTTGATGTATTCTTCATTCCTGCGGTCATCTTCTTCCCAGATTGGGTCTCTCACATCGTCCATAAACGAAATTTCTTCCAAACTCAGCTCGTTGGCCTCTTCATAACTCATCGAAAGGATAGCTTCATGTCGGTTTTTAAATTCCTCCACACTTATCCAGCTCTCTTTATCATCTTCGCTAATCTGACCATCAATAGCAGTCGCAATTTCAATGGCCATAATATACATAGCTCGTTTATCAACAGTGAGAAGGTCAAGGTGGGTAGAAGCTAAGCGTAGACAGTCTCCTTTTTCTCGATAGTCTGTTGCTGGATGATCTTCAAAATCTAATTCAAGGTTTTCATATACATGACTTCCAAATTCGTTGGTAAGCCCTTCTTTCAACCGAACATTATTCCATCTATTATCATGCATCCACTTATTTAATTTTAAGTGAATAGTTGGGACTGTTTTAAATGGGCGAGTATTTCCAAAATAAGAAAAATCTACTCGCTTACCATCTTTAGCATCAAACCACATTCTCTTCGCTAGCTCTAAATAATCAAACGGAATTTCTTTGGTGTAATCACCTTTTATATAAATTCTCACTCATCTTCCTCATCGTCATAAACACGTTCGCCATGGATTTTGATGTATTCTTCTCGAAGCCGTTCCTCCTCTTCCCATAGAGGATCTCTTACCGGTACCATTGTCTTTAATTCTTCCAAACTAAGTTCAACCGCTTCATCATAAGTCAGTGAAAGAACTTCCTTCTGCAACTCCTTAAAAGTCTCTACATCTATCCAAGTCTGTTTGCCGTCCGAACTAATTTTTCCATCAATTGCACCAGCAACCTCGACTGCCATAATGTATAAAGCACGTTTGTCTACTGTTAACACATCTGTATGAGATGTGGCGATACGTAGATATTCTCCACGTTCTCTCCCATCAGTAATAAAATCATTTTCAAATTCCAATGTTATACTCTCATATTCCAAAGACAACCAAGGATTGCTCGGAATTATAAAAGAAGCTTTATCCCATCTTTCATCAACAGAAGCCCATTTGTGTAACCGAACACCAAAGTAAAAATCATCTTGTAGCATCTCATCATCCCCGACATTGGAGAAACTTATTTGCTTACCTCTACGCTCCTTAAACCACATCTTCCAAACTAGCTCTCTAGTAGTAAATGTTATTTTTTGCTTAAAATCACTTTCTATATAGAGTCTCATTCGTCTTCCTCATCGTCGTCCAACTCCACTTCACCATGGATTTTGATGTATTCCTCGCGCTTCCTATCCAATTCTTCCCAGAGAGGCTCGTCTATCGCTTTCATAACCTTTATCTCTTCTAAACTAATATCGACCGCTTCGTCGTAGCTCAAATGCAACAGATCTGCATGTTTCGTTTTAAATTCTTCAATACTCAGCCACGTTTCTTTATCGTCTTCGCTAATTTTACCGTCAATGGTAGATGCTACTTCAATCGCCAGGATATAGAGAGCTCGCTTATCAACCGTTAGAATATCCTTATGAGTCGTGATGATTCGTAGATAGTCTCCTTTTTCTCGTCCATCGCTTTCATAGGAGTCTTCAAAATTTAAATTTATATTTTCATGCTTAAAAGTCGCCCAAGGGTCGTTGCCTACTCTAAAATCAGCCATTCCCCAACGCTCATCATTCGAAGAAAATTTATCCAAACTAACGCTAAAATAGAAATCATCATCACGTGCATAAGAAAAACCAATTTTCACACCTTTTCGTTCTTTAAACCACATTTTCCAAGGATATTCCATACAGGTTTGGTAAATACTAGTCTCGTAGTTACCTTTAATATATAGTCTCACTCATCTTCCTCATCGTCGTCGTAAACACGTTCCCCATGGATGGCAATATACTCTTCATGAAGTCGCTCTTCTTCATCCCACAAGGAATCTTCTACAGGTCTCATACTTTTCAGTTCCTCCACACTGATATCAGTTGCTTGATCGTAGGTTAGTGATAAGACATCCTTGTGCAACTCCTTAAAAGTCTCTACATCCATCCAGGTCTCTTTGTCATCCTCGCTAATCTGACCATCAATGGCAGAAGCCACCTCGACTGCCATGATAAACATAGCTCGTTTATCAACCGTTAAAATGTCAGTATGGGTAGTCGCAATCCTAAGGTATTCTCCACGTTCTCTCCCATCAGTAATAAAAACATTTTCAAATTCTAATTGAATATTTTCATCAGAAAACGAATTCCAAGGATCACTCTTGTCATATGGTATATGATTCCATCGTTTATCATTAAATCGCCATTTATCAAATTGAACTCCAAAAAAGAAATCATCTCGTAGCATCTCATCATCACCGACATTAGAAGTAGTGATCAAATGGCCGTTCCATTCTTGAAACCACATCTTCCAAACAAGTTCTCTTGTCGTAAAGGTTATTTTTTTCTTAAAATCACTTTTAATATAGAGTCTCATAAATCTGAGATATCGCCTCCATGTGCTAGTATATATTCTTTTCGACGATTGGCTTCTTCCTCCCAAAGAGGATCATCTACCACATCCATCGTTTGAATTTCATTCAAACTTCGTTCATTTGCTTCTTCAAAAGTTAGAGATAGAATAGCCTCGTGCTTTTTCCTAAACTTCTCGACTGTTAGCCATGTCTTCTTATTATCCTCGCTAATTTGCCCGTCAATCACCTTTGCAATCTCAAGCGCCATAATGTACATAGCCCGTTTATCAACTGTCAAAACTTCTAGATGGGTGGTTAAAATACGGAGATAGTCTCCCTTTTCATTATAATCCGTAGCAAATGCATCTTCAAAATTAATTTCAATACATTCGTCAAGATGTGAAAAGAGTCTTCGTACTCCTTCCTTTAGGGGGACACTAGACCATCTCTTATCCGCAGTGCCTTTCCTCAAGGATAAATTTGAGAAAAAATCTTCTTGTAATGCATCATTGTTCCCAGCATTTGAGTAAGAAATTTGCTCATCTTCTGGAAACCACATTTTACCAGCTAGTTCTAAATAACCATAAGGTACTCTTTTTGTATAATCGCCTTTTAAATATAATTTCATTGTTCACTCCTTATTGCGTCAAGTATTTAAAAGCTTTCCACATATTTTTGATAACTTCTTCTTTAGCTCCTTTTCCAAGTCCATTTAGTTCAGAACGTTTGCTTACCCAGTCTACAATATCCTGCCTACTTGAAATCCTTGAAACCTCGATATCTATGTCGAGGTCATAACCTGATTTTCCACTCCCCGATTGAACTTGGATTTTCCCACTATCTGGCTCCGCATCAACTCGAATATTATCGACTTTTTTACCGTTAACTCGTCCAGAAATCTTTTTTCCAAAAGACTTACTCGTCGGTTTATTTGCCTTCCAGCTGTCGTAGTTGCTAGAATAATTAACCTGAATTTCAGCGTTTGCGCCACCTGTTTTACTAATAGCAGATCCTACAGATACTACACCACTAAATATGAGTGCATTTCCTGCATCTAAAGCAAGCTCTGCTGCAGTTGTTCCAGCAATAAAACTTGCCCCACCTGTCTCAGGAGCTAAAGCTAAACCTCCAGTTTCTGCTGCTACGCTAGCAAAGTCAAGCAGTAAACCTGATAACATCTGACTAACTCCACCCCAAAATTCAGCAGAATTAGCTTCAAAATTTTCTTGAAGAAGTTCTTGATATTTTTCATTGATCATTTTCGTAGAAACACTATCATACTTCCCATTTTTTAGCACAGAAAAATTATCATTTTTTTGATAATGACGATCTTTATAAGCGCTATTATCAAAAATTTCAATTAAATTCCCTTCATTGTCAATTTTTAGAGTATGGTTATAATCATCAATAATTTTTTTCCACTGTGACCGATCCTGTCCTTTTAAGCGTTTTTTTAACTCTTCCCGATAATAGGTATCACCATCATCTGATAATAACATATCTCTCGACGCTTGATTTAAAGTCCTTGTTAAGGCATCCTGATAGTCTCTTTTAGCATAGGAAACAACTTTTGTTTGTTTCATTTTGTCAAACCAAGTCATGTCGACACCATCCGCATAGTAATTTCCGTTGCTATCAACTATAATTTGACTTAGTTGCCCTGCTCCTTCAATCGCTAAATTAAGAATTTCAAGACTGTCTGAAAAATACTGATTGACTTGCTCAACAAACCACTCTAATTTTTCAATTTTTTCTTCAAGATCTTTGATTTGCATCCGTGTTTTATCAGCCAATTCGTGAAGTACTCTATTTTCTGATAAATTTTGATCCAGATTCGCGGTAAGAAATGCTCCTACACGATTGAAAAAATCCTCATTCTTTCTAATTAGATCTTGATACTTTGAAAGCTGTTTTTCCCAACTCTGTTTTTGTGTCTTCAAATCATCTAAATCTAATTCTCCATATTTTGATACAACTGTATCTGCGTTTTTGTATGAATTTAATTCAATCTGAATATCGTCGATCGCTTCTTGTAATTTTTTGATACACGGGATAATAATATTCCCAAATAAATTTTTCCCTGCCTCATATGCAGCACCTTGAAGTATTCCTGCTTCGATTTCTGCAATTAAATGATCACTTCCACTAGTAAGTTTTTCTGTAATCTGAGTAGCAATTTGAATATTACTGCTCATAGCTTCAATCAAAGCAGCAGATTCTGATGAACTGTATCTCACTCCCACGGCAAACTATTCCTTTCTCTTATCAATTTTTCTCTCTGAATGTCTAAGTTTTTTAAAACATTCCGAAACTCTTCACTGACACCATCCATCTGTCTAACCACATAATTTCTTGCAATTAAATCCATTTCATTCTTTTCTTGAAAAAATAAGATATTTTGAGATGAAATAGACAACTTTTCTTCTGCTTCTCGTGTGATCAACGAAAGATCTTCTAAAAATTCATCTAAACTTTGTTGATACTCACGACTTAAATTTAAAATAAAATCTTCTTGTCGCTCTGTTTTCACAATTTCTTGGAATAGTTTATCTCGCTTATTTTTATTAACATCCTCCATCATGGTTAGCTTTCCCATCTTTGAGCCTGTTCTACATCACGTTTTTCAAGCACAGCGGCAATTTGAGGAAATTTATTAGCTTGAATTAGAACAGCTTCACTAAATTTACCCACAGCTTGAAGTAAGTGATTATTTACTTCTTTTCCCTTCTCCATACCTGCAATACCAGCAGAATAACTAAACTCTACTTGTTTATTCTCATTTTGTGATACATCAACAACAGCCAACTCACCAATAGCCGCTTGCGCATCAATTGGGCTGGATTTTATTTGGAGTTTATCCATATATTCACCCTCAAATCTTATTATTCCCCTCCATCATATCATAATTTGAAGAAAAATACTCTTTCTTCCATGAAAAAACATACTAATTTTTCTGTAATTTATTAATAGTTAGAGACAAGTCTTTCAAAAGAATTGTAACCTCCATTCAAAAAGCCCCCAGCTGTAACTGAGGGCTTATCTAATTAGCGATAGCTAAGAGCACGTTTGATGGTCTTCCATGGTCCGAGGTCATCGGTCTGAAGGATCAGGCTCGCATAGATACGGGCGATGAGAACTGTTCCCACGATGGTAAAGAGAACCGCAATTCCCAATGAACCCCAAGCTTCAAGACCAGTCGCATAGCCATTGATGGTACGGAATGGCATGAAGAAGGTTGAGATAAAAGGAATGTAGGAACCGATCTTCAATAAGAAGACGTCACCGGCACTTCCCAAGGTGGTTACCCCAAGGAAGCTAAAGATAACTAACATCATCAGTGGTGAAATCGCTTTTCCTGAATCTTCTGGTCGTGCAACTGTGGAGCCTAAGAAGGCAGAGAGCACCACATACATAAAGATCCCAAGGATAATGAAGAAGACGGTATTGAGCGAGATCGCTTCTGCTAGGTGTTGGGTAATTGGAGAGTTTGGAGCGAGAAAATCCTTGACAACAGGGATATCTGCTCTAAAGATCCAAACCACTACTAAACCAATCACATAGACAAAAATATGGGTAAAGATCACTCCGAAGAGTCCGAGCATGCGTGCGAAGAAATAGTCGGTTGCTTTGATACTAGAGAAAACCACTTCCATGATCTTGGTTCCCTTTTCACTGGCCACTTCTTGGGCTGTGATACTAGAGTAGAAGATCAAAATCATATAAAGCAACATTCCCAAACCACCTGCAACCATGGTTTGCACCATTTTCAAGCCTTCTTTTTTCTCGTCAATTTTTTCTTTCAGAGAAACCTGTTGAGACAAGGCTGTCAGTTGCTCTTTGCTTAGATTAGCACGGGCCATATTGATCCCCTGTTGGACTTGGCTTAATTTCGCAGCGACAAGGGTTTTCAAATCTGTTTTCATGGCTTGATCGCCTACATAAGTGGCTTCTAGCTGGCCATCTTTTTCATCGACTGTTAGGTAAGCAGCTGCTTTCTCATCCTTGATGGCTTTTTTAGCTGCAGCTTCATCCTTGTAGTCCAAGGTCAAGCCATCAGTTCCTTTGAGACTTTCTTTGACAGCTGGAACTTCTGTCACCAAGGCCACCTGGTTTTTGGCATCTGTAGAAGAACCTGTCAGATAACCGATTCCAATGCTCAATCCTAAAAAGAGGAAGGGACCGAAGACCATGAAGAGGAAACTCCATGATTTCACTTGTCTGATATAGGTTTCTTTCATTACGACAAACATCTGTTTCATACTTCTACTCCTGATTCAAGTTTAAAGATCTCATCAATAGTTGGGGCTTGGTGGTCAAAGGTCGCAAGGTAGTGGCCCTTGGTCAAGCGGTCAAATAATTCTGGACCAGCTGATGCATCATCCAAGATCAACTTCCAAGTCCCTTGCTTGGTCATGCTGACCTTGGTCACGTGTGGCAGAGCTTCTAGCTCTTCTTTGCTAAAGTCGTTAGAGACAAAGAGTCGGGTCTTGCCATAGCTATTCCGGACCTCTTGGACTGGCCCTGAAAGGACAACCGAACCATCACGGATCATTAGGATATCATCACACAACTCTTCGACATTGGTCATGACGTGGTCAGAAAAGATAATGGTCGCCCCACGCTCTTTTTCTTCAAAGATGACCTGCTTGAGCACTTCTGTATTGACTGGATCCAAGCCGCTAAAGGGTTCATCTAAAATGATCAATTTAGGCTCATGGATCAAGGTGATGATCAATTGCACCTTCTGTTGGTTCCCTTTTGAGAGACTCTTGATTTTATCGGTCAATTTCCCCTTCACTTGGAGTTTTTCCATCCAGGTCGGTAATTTTTCCTTGACCTCGGCGGTGCTCATTCCTTTTAAGGCAGCCAAATAGCGGACCTGCTCAAAAATCGTAAGTTTTGGCATAAGACTGCGCTCTTCAGGCAAATAGCCAATTTCCTTGTAAGTCTCTTGTGTAATGGGTTTGCCACCTAGGCGAATCTCGCCGCTGTAGTCCAAAAAGCGCAGGATGCTGTGGAAAATAGTTGTTTTCCCGGCACCATTTTTCCCAACTAAGCCAAGGATATGCCCTTGTTGAGCTGTCAGATCTACTCCGAAGAGAACCTGCTTATTCCCAAAGCTTTTTTCTAAATTTCTAATTTCTAACATGGATGACTCCTTTACTCTTTATAATAACGTTTGGTAATCTTGTATTGTGAGACCAAGATATAGAGATAAATCAGTGATACCACTACTAATGCTAACAAGATATCTGTATGGAAAGCAATGCCAACTAAGAATATCGCAATTAAGGAAATCGGTAAGATATAATTGCTTAACTTAATGATAATTTCATAGTTTTCCTCGTAGCTAATCTGCTTTTCTGCTTCATCCATCATACTCATCATAAATTCACGCACTTCCTTGGCATTGGCATTGCGGGGAATCGGTTTTCCATAAATCAGATGGAAGGTCTTGCGAAAGAAGATATCCGATAGGAAAAATAGGGCAATCAAGACAAGAAAGAGATAGAGCATGGTAAAGTCTCCAAAGATAAAAGCCATGTCCCCAGCGCCAGGTCTATCTAAGTCGACCAATTGACTATAAAAAATGACGAATAAAAAGTAGGGCAAGATCATGATGCCTTTAAAAATGGTCGCTAAGCCATATAGTTTTTTCTTTTGAATGTCATAGTGATAGGCTTCATCATCGTCTTCTATTTGGAGCATCTTTTGATGGACTTTTCTCGCGCACATCAGTAAGGTTATCGTGAGTATAAATGCGACTAAGAATAAAACTGCTGAGCCCAAAAGGAGTACTTCTTTACTAAAGAAGGATTGGATTTCTAGGGGCTTTTCGTATCCAAACATTTCTGTCAAAAATCCGATAACTCCTCCGATCAAGCCGGAAACTGTAATGATACCTACATTTCTCCAAAAACGGTAACGAGGGGTTCGTTCTTGTTGTTGCTTTTTCATTGTTATTCCTCTTCCTCCACTAGACTAAAGACATTTTCCACAGGTTCCTTGAAAATCTGGGCGATGGTGATGGCAATGATAACCGAAGGGGTGTATTCACCCCGCTCCAAGAGACTGATAGACTGGCGCGAGACTCCAGCTAGCTTGGCTAGCTCAGATTGGTTGAGACTATCACGCGCCCTCAGCTCTTTCAGTCGATTTTTTAAGATCATGGCTTTCGCCCCC
>JAPJPE010000043.1 GCA_030825825.1 Streptococcus sp.
CCCTTGATTTACCGGGTATTAATTTGGAGTTTTAATCAATGAAATTAGCAGTGATTACGGATTCGTCTGCCTATTTACCGCAGCACCTTCTCCATCACGACGACTTATTTATTTTAGACATTCCGATCTATATCGATGGAGAATCCTATGTGGAAGGGAAGAATCTGACACACGACGAGTTCTACCAAAAGATGGCTGCGTCTAAGGAATTACCAAAGACCAGCCAACCGAGTGTGGCAGCGTTAGAAGAACTCTTATCTGGTTTGACAGCTAAAGGTTATACGCATGCTCTTGGTCTCTTCTTGTCATCAGGCATCTCTGGATTCTACCAAAATATCCAATATTTGAAGGACGAATTTGAAGGCTTAACCGTCGAATTTCCTGACTCAAAAATCACTAGCGCTCCATTAGGAATGATGGTAGAAGATTGCTTGAAATGGGCTGGTGAAGGTCGTTTGTTTGATGAGGTTGTGGCCAATGTCCAACACCAGATTGATGGGACCACTGCCTATATTATGGTCGATGATTTGAATCACTTGGTCAAGGGGGGACGCCTGTCAAATGGCGCTGCCATCATTGGCAATCTCTTGAGTATCAAGCCGATCCTTCATTTTAATGACCAAGGTGTCATCGAAGTTTTTGAAAAAGTCCGTACGGAAAAGAAAGCTATGAAACGCTTGGTAGAAATCGTTGATGAAGGACTCACCGGAGGTCATTACCAAGTCTTTATCATCCATGCTAATGTACCTGAAAAAGCCGAAGCGCTTCGTCAGATGTTGGTGGCTGAAGGGGTAGAGGGAGAAATTCCTTTTGCTACCTTTGGAGGCGTGATTGGGACGCACTTAGGTGACCATAGCTTAGCAGTTGGGTATATCCCTATCGTTTAAGGAGAATTCTATGTCAATTAAAGTCATTATTGCAGGTTTCAAGGGGAAAATGGGGCAGGCAGCCTATCAGATGGTTTCTGAAGATCCTGAGCTAGAACTAGCTGGCTTGATCGATCCATTTACTGATGAGACAGAGGTTGCAGGGGCCCCCGTCTTTAACCGCAAAGAAGATGTCGTAGGTCTAAAGGCAGATGTTTGGGTGGACTTTACCATGCCAAAGGTTGCTTACGAGAATACTCGCTTTGCAATTGAAAATGGCTTTGCTCCTGTTGTAGGGACAACTGGCTTTACACCTGAGCAGATTCAAGAATTGACAGAGCTTTCTCGTGAAAAGGATTTGGGTGGCTTGATTGCTCCGAACTTTGCTATTGGAGCTGTGCTCTTGATGCAATTTGCAGCGCAAGCTGCCAAGTATTTCCCAAATGTGGAAATCGTCGAATTGCACCATGATAAGAAGAAAGATGCACCGAGTGGAACAGCGATTAAGACAGCTGAGCTGATCTCTGAGAAGCGCAAAAAAATCCAGCAAGGTGCAGCAGATGAAGAAGAGTTGATGTCTGGAGCAAGAGGGGCAGATTTTGAAGGGATGCGCATCCATTCGGTTCGATTGCCTGGCCTAGTGGCTCACCAAGAGGTGATTTTTGGTAGCCAAGGCGAAGGCTTGACTCTCCGTCATGATTCCTATGATCGTGTTTCCTTCATGACAGGAGTAAATCTAGGGATTAAAGAAGTTGTCAAGCGTCATGAGCTTGTCTATGGTTTGGAACACTTACTATGAGATTAAAAAAGATGCCTTCTGAGTTTCAGGAGGCTTTACCAATATTAGAGAAGATTAAAGCAGCTGGTTTTGAGGCCTATTTTGTGGGAGGATCTGTCCGAGATGCTCTTTTGGATCGTCCGATTCACGATGTCGATATCGCTTCCTCCTCTTATCCAGAGGAAACCAAGGCGATTTTTGATCGAACAGTAGATATCGGTATCGAACACGGGACCGTCTTGGTTCTTGAAAATGGTCAAGAATATGAAATTACGACCTTCCGGACGGAGGATGTCTATGTCGATTATCGCCGTCCAAGTTCCGTGTCTTTTGTACGCTCACTAGAAGAAGACCTGAAGCGCCGTGATTTCACCGTCAATGCCTTTGCCTTAAATGAAAAAGGAGAGATTGTCGATCTCTTTCATGGGTTAGCAGATTTAGAAAACAAGGTTCTTCGGGCGGTTGGGCTTCCTCATGAACGCTTTCATGAAGATGCGCTCCGCATCATGCGAGGCTTTCGTTTTCAAGCCAGTCTTGGCTTTGAATTAGAAGCAGAAACCTTTGATGCTATGAAGGAGTGTGCTCCTTTGCTAGAGAAGATCTCTGTTGAGCGCACTTTCATCGAGTTTGATAAGCTCTTACTTTCTCCATATTGGAGACAAGGCTTGGAGGCCATGCTTGCAAGCAAAGCCTATCACTATCTGCCAGAGATGAAGGATCGCAAAGAAGCACTTGAGCGTTTGTTTGACATAGAGCTTGAATTTACCTTTTCAACTTCTGAGCAAGCTTGGGCTGCTCTGGTTTTAGCACTAGACATCCAAGATATTCCAAAATTCTTTAAAAAATGGAAGACCTCAAGAGACTTTGCCAAGACGGTGGAGCAGATCGTGGAGATTCTTAAGCTTAGAGAAAAAGGAAGTCTAGACAAGCGTGCATGTTACAAGTATGAGAAGCGCTTGTTGCTAGTGGCGGAAGAGCTCCGGGAAGCGTATGCCTTGAGTGTAGATTATTTGGCGATTGAGCGTGTCTATGATAGCTTGACCATTCATGATAAGCACGAAGTGGTGGTCAATGGTGGCATGCTGATCAAAGAATACGGCTTTCAACCTGGTCCAGCCTTGGGAGAGATTTTGACAAAGATCGAATACGCCATTGTCGATGGGGAGCTGGCCAATGAAAAAGAAGCCATCATTGCCTATATCCAGCAAGTAAAAGAGGAGGAAAAATGAGCGATTTTATTGTCGAGAAATTAACCAAATCTGTCGGAGATAAGACCGTCTTTCGTGAGATTTCCTTTATTATTCACGACTTGGATCGGATTGGATTGATCGGGGTCAATGGGACTGGAAAAACCACTCTGTTAGATGTCTTGTCAGGTCGCTCTGGCTTTGATGGAGATGTGAGTCCTTTTTCTGCCAAGAGTGATTATACGATTGGTTACTTGACGCAGGAGCCAGACTTTGATGATCATAAGACAGTTCTGGATACAGTATTGTCCAGTGATTTGCGGGAAATGCAGCTGATCCGTGACTATGAATTCTTGATGGCAGATTACCGAGAAGAGAACCAAGCACGTCTGGAAAAGGTGATGGCGGAGATGGATTCACTCAATGCTTGGGAAATCGAGAGTCAGGTCAAGACAGTCCTTTCAAAACTTGGGATTGAAGACTTGAATGCAAAAGTTGGAGATCTATCTGGAGGCTTGCGTCGACGGGTACAGCTGGCCCAGGTATTGCTTTCTCACCACGACCTGCTCTTGTTAGATGAGCCAACCAACCACCTAGATATTGATACCATCGAATGGCTGACCAATTTCTTGAAGAACTCTAAGAAAACCGTGCTCTTCATTACCCACGATCGTTATTTCTTGGATAATATCTCGACACGGATCTTTGAGTTGGATCGAGCTAGCTTGATCGAGTATCAGGGCAACTACCAGGATTATGTTCGCTTAAAGGCTGAGCAAGACGAGCGTGATGCAGCCCTTCTTCATAAGAAGCAGCAACTCTATAAGCAGGAGTTGACCTGGATGCGGAGGCAACCCCAGGCGCGTGCGACCAAGCAACAGGCTCGGATCAATCGTTTCCATGATCTTAAGCAAGACTTGTCTGGGCAAAGCAATCAGACGGATCTAGAGATGAACTTTGAGACCAGCCGGATCGGAAAGAAAGTCATCGAGTTTAAGAATGTGAGTTTTGCTTTTGAAAATAAGCCGATTTTACAAGACTTTAACCTCTTAGTGCAAAATAAGGACCGCATCGGGATCGTCGGGGATAATGGTGTCGGTAAATCGACCCTACTTAATCTGATCGCTGAGCGACTCCAGCCTCAGTCAGGGCAAGTGATCATTGGGGAAACCGTGAGGGTGGCTTATTTCTCTCAACAGATCGATGGCTTAGATGAGAGCAAGCGCGTGATTAATTTCTTACAAGAGGTTGCGGAGGAAGTCAAGACGACTGTTGGAACAACTTCAATCGCTGATCTCTTGGAGCAATTTCTCTTCCCACGCTCTATGCATGGAACTTTGATCGAGAAACTCTCCGGTGGGGAGAAGAAGCGCCTCTTTCTCTTGAAACTCTTGATTGAAAAACCCAATGTGCTTCTTCTCGACGAGCCGACCAATGACTTGGATATCGCTACCCTGACGGTTTTGGAAAACTTCCTTCAAAACTTTGGTGGTCCAGTTATTACCGTTAGTCACGACCGTTATTTCCTAGATAAGGTCGCGAGTAAAATCCTCGCTTTTGAAAATGGGGGCATTCGTGAGTTCTTTGGCAATTATACGGATTATTTAGATGAAAAAGCCTTTGAAGCAGCCCAGGTAACGGCTAGTCAAAAGATTGAAAAAGAGAAGCCTGTCAAGCCAAAAGAAGAGAAGAAGCGCATGAGCTACATGGAGAAGCAAGAGTGGGCAAGTATTGAGGCAGATATCGAAGCGATTGAAAATCGAATTGCAGAGATTGAAGTGGAGATGAATGAAAACGGCTCTGACTTTGGCAAGTTGTCAGCCCTTCAAAAAGAACTAGATCAGGAAAACGAGCGTCTACTTGAAAAGTATGATCGTTATGATTACCTAAGTGAATTAGATGAATAAGGAGGCCCTATGAATCAATTGAATCGCATATCTCTTGGAATTTCAGCTACTATGTTTACCATTATTGGTATTGTCTTGTTTATCAATCCCATTGAGCACATCGGCTCTTTTAGCTGGTTGATCTCCTGTGGCTTCTTTTTAATCTCTTTTTCACGCTTCTCACGCTATTACCGATTGCGTCAGTCAGGTATTATCAAGCAGCAACAGCTCTTTCACAGTATGGTTGCCTTGGTGTTCGCGGTTTACTTGCTACTATATGGCTACAAGACCTTACCGATTGTCTTCCCAGTCACCTTAGGGATTTGGCTGATCTATCGCTCCGTTTTAAATTTCCGAAAAGCCAACTTCTATTCCAAGAAGATTGAAGAGCTTTCCAAGCGCTATATTTTCTTTGCCTTGGTGCAGCTCTTTATCGGCTTGTTCTTAATTGTCAGTCCATTATCAATCAGTGTCATTCTCCTGAATATTATTGGTTTGATTTTCCTGCTTCTAGGACTTCAATCCTTTAGCCTCTTACTAAAAAGTTAAGAAAAGTTACGTGCAAACCTTTGCATTTATCTAAAAGTCTGATATAATAGAACTGTAAGTGTTTACAAGTTTGAAAGGAGTTACAGATGTCTAAAAAAATTATTGGGATTGACCTTGGAGGAACTTCCATCAAGTTTGCCATTCTTACCTTGGATGGAGAAGTTCAAGAAAAATGGTCTATTAAAACAAATATCTTGGATGAAGGCAGCCATATCGTAGATGATATGATCGAATCAATCGCGCATCGTTTAAAGATGCTCGAGCTTGATGCTTCTGAGTTCCAAGGAATTGGAATGGGTTCACCTGGTGTCGTTGACCGTGAAAAAGGTACAGTTATCGGTGCCTACAACTTGAACTGGAAGACGCTTCAACCAGTTAAAGAAAAGATCGAAAGTGCCCTTCATATTCCATTCTTCATTGATAACGATGCCAACGTTGCTGCTTTGGGTGAACGTTGGAAAGGAGCTGGTGAAAACCAACCTGATGTTGTCTTCATGACACTTGGTACAGGTGTTGGCGGTGGTATCGTCGCTGAAGGTCGTCTCTTGCACGGTGTGCGTGGAGCTGCTGGGGAACTTGGTCACATCACGGTTGACTTTGATGATCCAATCCAATGTACCTGTGGTAAAAAAGGCTGTCTTGAAACGGTCGCCTCAGCAACAGGAATCGTTAACTTGACTCGTCGTTATGCAGATGAGTACGAAGGGGACTCTCAATTGAAAGTCTTGATCGACAATGGTGAAGAAGTGACAGCTAAAACGGTCTTTGATCTAGCAAAAGAGGGTGACGCTCTTGCTTTGATCGTTTATAAGAACTTCTCACGTTACCTTGGACTTGCTGCAGCCAATATTGGTTCAACCTTGAACCCGTCTAAGATCGTTATCGGTGGTGGGGTATCTGCTGCTGGAGACTTCCTCTTGGATGGTGTGCGCAAGGTCTTTGAAGAAAACTCATTCCCACAAGTACGTGAATCTACTCAATTGGCGCTTGCTACTTTGGGAAATGATGCGGGTGTCATCGGTGCCGCATCTCTAGTATTACAATAAGATTAAAAGGAGATTTCCCTCTCCTTTTTTCTTTATCCTGTGATATAATGAAGGCAATAGTAGATTAAAGGAGGAGATATGACAAAAGCAGATACGATTTTTAAAGAGTATATTCGGAAAATCATGGAAGAAGGTGTTTGGTCTGAACAGGCCCGACCTAAATACAAGGATGGCAGAACGGCCAACTCCAAATACATCACGGGTGCCTTTATGGAGTTTGATCTTGCAAAAGGGGAGTTTCCTATTACAACCCTTCGTCCTATTGCTATTAAATCAGCCATCAAAGAGATGCTCTGGATCTACCAGGATCAGTCGAATAGCTTAGACCTGTTAGAAGATAAATACAATGTCCACTACTGGAATGACTGGGAAGTAGGGGATAGTCGTACCATCGGTCAGCGCTATGGTGCTGTTGTCAAAAAGCATGACATTACCAAAAAAATCCTCAAACAATTAGAAGCCAATCCTTGGAATCGCCGCAACATTATCTCGCTCTGGGATTATGATGCCTTTGAGGAGACCGACGGACTCTTACCATGTGCATTTCAAACCATGTTTGACGTGAGGCGGGTTGATGGAGAGATTTATCTAGATGCGACCCTGACCCAGCGTTCAAATGATATGTTGGTAGCCCACCATATCAATGCCATGCAATATGTAGCTCTTCAGATGATGATTGCCAAGCACTTTGGCTGGAAGGTTGGAAAGTTCTTTTACTTCATTAATAACCTTCATATTTATGATAATCAATTTGAACAGGCTGAAGAGTTACTCCGTCGGGAGCCTTCAGATTGTCAGCCACATTTGGTTTTGAATGTACCAGATGGAACCAATTTCTTTGACATCAAACCAGAAGATTTTGAACTGGTCGATTACGATCCAGTGAAGCCACAATTGAAGTTCGATCTTGCCATTTAGTAATAAATCAAGGTTTTTTGATGCCTTGATCAATTGGTAAAATCCTTTTAGAATTAAAACAATTTTAGCTAAAAATTTTTACTCATTTTTGAGTCAAAATGTTTTGAAAATCGTTCGGTTTTTGTTAAAATAGATAAGGTTTGTAAAAACTAAACAATTTTAAAAAGAATGTTAATTTATAGATAAATATGGAGGTCCATTAGATGGGGAAAGACTTATTTAATGATCGTATTAGCAGATTCTCAATTCGTAAATTGAATGTGGGTGTTTGCTCAGTACTATTGGGAACACTTGTGATGGTGGGAACCGCCGCTACAGCAGCCGCAGAAGAAAATACAAATACGACAAGTGAAAGTGTAGCAGCAGTTGCAACAGCGTCAGAAGCGCCTGAAGCGTCAACAGCTACAGCAAGTTCAGCAACATCAACAGCTGCAACGACATCGACTTATGATGCAAACGCAGCAATCACTGCACCAGAGACTTCAACTGCTGCAGCAACATCAACAGCACCTGCTTCAACTAGTGAAGCAAGTAGCACAAGCACAGCAGCATCTGCAGCCTCGACTGCACCAGCAACATCAACCGCTGCAACACCTAATTTAGAAGTTGCTACACCAGAAAACAAGGCAACAGAAGCAGCTACAACAACTGCAGATAAGAAGGAAGAAATTGCGGCAGGCGTGGAAGCTCCAGTGGCCACTGATACACCTTCTACAGATGAAACAAGAGGCCGTCGCCGCTCGCGTCGTGCTCTCGGCGATGCCAATGATCCAAGCTTAATCGGGGATGACGTTGTAGACGCAACATCAACTCCAAAGGTAGAAAAACCAGGATATACAACAGACCTTGACGCAAAATCTTTGACTAGCCAGATTACATGGTTGGACTTTGGAGATGTAGCCAACTGGACAGGAACCACTACGACATTAGTACCTGCCGCCGAAACTAAACCAACTGAAAACTTACAAGAGAAAATGGCTCTTCAAGTTGGAGCTACCTATACTAAGGAAATCATGCCTGGCTATGTGGTGACCATCAAAGTTAAGTCTTTGAAACCCTTCCAAGCAACTGAAATCTATAAGAAGCGACTAGAAAGCCAAGGAGCTACTGACGCAGAAAAAGCAACCTATGATCCAAATGCTCGAAACGGTTTTGTCAATAATTCAAGTTCACCTACTTCTAAGTTACATTTCAATAACGGTGATGAGGCCATGATTACCGCAGAGCCTCAAAATGGTTATACCGAAGTTAAACATGAAGGAATTGATACCAAAGCCAAGAAGACAACCATTGCTTCAGCGATAAATGGTGGAAATATTGGTGTGCAATTTGAAATTTCTGCCACCTTCCGTGGTAAAGTTGTTAAACCGGCTATTGTAATGGCTGATGGAGAGTCTGCCAACCCTGGTGAATTTGTTATGTTCACTACCAACGGACAAGGTTGGCAACATCTTGGAGAATGGAAAAAAGATTATAAAAGAGATAGTGTACCGTACATGATACAAGATACGGATAATCTTTTTGGCCCTAACCCTACTACTACTATTAATGGTAAATCATTCTACGGAATTAACCTTAACCAACTTCGCGGGTCTACTTTAGTTGGCCCAGATAAGAAACCAGTTGCTTGGAAGTATTTTGGAAACCCTGACCAAGTAACTGGTGGTCTTGGGACTGGTGTCTTTGGGCCAAATATTTCTGCAGGCGTTTCCTCTGTTCCCCTTGTTATGACGCGTGGAGCATCTGAAGTGGGACTTTACATCGCTTCGGGTGGTAAACAGTCTGCTATGCTAGGGTTCTTCCCACTTGATGAAGGGGATGCTCCTGAGTCATATGGTAAAGCAGTCCATACCATTGCAACTGTTGACGGTGTTACTGGAGCTAAAGTAAATCAACCGTATCTTGGTAACGTGAGCCCAGATATGGATGAGAATACGACTCTCGACTGGTTCGGTGATGATAAGGCAACTACGGCCGATGAAGGAATTAACCAATTGCTTCCGGATGAACTCAAAGGGACAACCAATGAGATGATCAAGATGGATCGTACACGCCCAGGTAACTACAAAATGTCAGTTCAAGCCCATTTGGATGGAGCTTCAGAAGCACATATCTATGGTTGGGTAGACTTTAACCAAAATGGTAAATTCGACGAGGATGAACGCTCAAATCTCGCTACAATCACACAAGATGGCACTGTTGAGTTGACCTTTGCAAACAGCAAGACTTACGTCGACCCTAGCGTTAATGAACTAGGTGCTCGTGTCCGGATTGCTAAGAAAGCTACTGAGATTGAAAACCCAACTGGTATGGCCTTCTCAGGGGAAGTAGAAGACTTCAAAACTCAAATCACCCACCCACCAAAAGGGGAATTCAAGGAAACTTCTGGTCCTCAAGCTACTAAACAAACAGCAACTGTAACCTTTACAGCACGTGGAGAGCACAAGTATGAACCTAACTCTAAGGCAGTTATCGACGAGACAGTAGAACCATACATCGTTGATAAAGATGGCAACCGCGCAACTCTTGATGCAGATGGTTACTATGTTGTCCCAGGTCAAGGGAAGTACAAGATTACTGCCAACGGTAAAGATGTAGACGTTGAGTTTATCCCAGAAGATAACTTCCTAGGAACAGCTGATGGTATTTCTATCCGTCGTTCAGATAACAACGGTTACGATACTGGTTGGTCAACCAAATTCCCAGACCAAGAACCAAACATTGATGGTCAGTTGAATACCATGGATGGTCTTTACATCCCAACAGTTACTCCGATTGAAATCGAAGGTGTTGACAAAACTTCAACTGATGTTCAAGGTGCAACTCAAAAAGAAACTCCGACCTTTAACACAACTGCGACTAACTCAAATGGGGACAAGATTGCAATCACTCCAAGTGCAGAATATCCTGCTAAGTTGGTAGATCCAG
>JAPJPE010000044.1:0-6067 GCA_030825825.1 Streptococcus sp.
TCACAAGTCCCATGATTCTTGGAGGAATGAGATTTAAAAAACTAACCAAGATCAAAGACCCTATCCCGATGAAGTAACGCTTCTTCTCTAATTTAAAAAACCAAGATAATTTCCCTAACAGATGCATCTTATTTCCCCTTTTTGGTGAGCCGCCAGCTACTATCCACTAGAGCAAACAACTCCTCATCAGCAATTATTCCATCAAGCGGGATACTCAGCCAATATTTTTTATTCATATGAAAAGCTGGATAAATCCCCTTTTGTTGAACGAACTGTGCTACTTGATCAGACTTGACATTCAAAACTTCTATTTTCCCTGACTTGCCAGCATCCAGTTTGTTCCAATCAATGGTCATAAAAACACCATACCACTTGAGGGTGTCTCGGTGGCGAATCGCACCCGACTCAGGAGACCTTTCCCACAAATATTCAATCGTTCCTTGATAGTGTAGGGAAATATAGGCCATGAGACGCTTGGTTTGAGGATAGAGAAAATCTTCTACCTCAAAACAAGCTTGGCGGATCCTTGCAAGACTTTCTTGACAGGCTTCTCTGACTTGGCCAACGAAATTTCCTTGTAGCTGTTCCAGATGGATCTGGATATACTCGTCCCCTGTATCCTGATCATAGACCCGAAAGGAAATCTTCTGGTCGCAGACTCGGAACTTTAAGAGAAATGTGCCCGAAAAGACGGGACACTGATACTCATAGCCTGCCTCTATTTTCTCAAAACCATAAGCCATTCCCTTTTCTGGATGAAAAGTGTAGCGGTCAAAATAATTCTCTAAAAACAATTTCTCTCCCTTATTCATTTTTGCACTAGAAGAGGCTGGGAACAACGTACCCAACCTTGATAACGGATCCTCAAAACTACATAAAGCAGTGATCGTTTCTTTTTAAAACACGATGCGTGTGCCATGCAGTTGACAAACGTCCAATTGTTCCAAAAAAAGTGCACGATTTTCTACCGTCACACCTCCACCTGGCAAGATCTGAATCTTTCCCTTAGCCGCAGCTAATAAACGATGGTAATGTTCAAAACGTTGCTCTAGTGTAGCACCTGGACTTCCAGCTCGTGTTAAAATGCGGGCTACACCCTGATCAGAAAGCCACTCAATCGCTTCTAGCTGATCTGTATGAGCTAACTCATCAAAAGCCATATGAAAGACAACCTCTGCCTCTCCACAGGCTGCTAGTAAAAGCTGCATGACCCTCTGGTCCAACTTTCGATCGCTCGTCAGCGCACCCAGCACAAAACAAGTAACCCCTATTTCCTTCGCAGCCCGAATATCCGTTAGCATAGCTTGGACTTCAAGATCTGTGTAGACAAAGTCTCCACCACGGGACCGGATAATGACACAAAGACCCACTGACTTCTCTTCTGTCAGTTTGATTGCTTCCTTGATCACCCCTAAGCTCGGTGTGGTCCCGCCTACTGCCAGGTTGTCGCACAGTTCAATGCGACTTGCCCCAGCAGCAATCGCCTTATCAATAAACGTTAAATTCTCTGCACAAAATTCAAAGATAAGCATGACAACTCCATTTTTATAGTCTTAAAATAAGGAGATACTAACCGTCACCTTGGCATTGCCATTTTCTACTCTCGCTTTTGAGATACTATAACCTGCTTGAGGGATCTCAAGCGTAATCTGATCACCATTCACTGTGAAGCCGCCTCCATTTTGATTGGATTGATCCTTCAAATAGTTGAGAACCAAGGATTTTGGAATCGGCATTTTCCCTAATTTAGCAGCTGTCACAGTCAAATTCATGACATTGTTTTCAACTTGACCTGTCATGGTTAAATCTAGATAGCTATCGACTGGCCCTAAGGAAACCGGAATTTTGACGTGAAGGTCATTGCCATCCATTCCTAGTGCCATCTTTTGAAAGTCAGAATTGTCAAGAGCAGATCCAGCACTTGTTTTGACGACTTGACTCAATTGCACAGAATTGAGACTCAGCTCAGTAGAAAGACCCTCCGTACTCACAGAGGCATTTGAAACCGCATTTTGGGCCAGTTCAATAAAAGAGCTCCCTGCCTGCACATTTCTCAGCTGCTCCCCTTCAGGGATGGATCCAGGAACCAACAGGATCACTAATAAAATAAATAAAACGATCACCATGCCAATCAGGCGTCTCATCCACTTAAACATCTGCTCCTCCAATACGTGAAAAGTTGTATCCTTATTGTACCTTAAATCCAAAGAAATTGCGACTAAGAGGGGCCTTTAGAAAGCAAAAGAGACCGAGGAAACCTCGCATCTCTCTGTGCATTATTTCGATTTAATGTAGTTAACACCATCTGCTTTTGGTGCAACTGCTTGTCCGAAGAAGGCTGCCAAGACAACCATGGTCAAGACGTAAGGCGCAATTTGCAAGTAGATGGATGGGATACCTTTAAGCAAAGGCAATTGATTACCGATAACTGCCAAACTTTGTGAAGCTCCAAAGAAGAGACTAGCCAACATAGCACCGATTGGGTTCCATTTCCCGAAAATCATGGCCGCAAGGGCGATAAATCCAGGACCTACAATAGTCGTTACCGCAAAGTTAACAGAAACTGACTGAGCGTATATGGCTCCTCCGATACCTGCTAGGGCACCTGAGATCATGACTCCTAAGTAGCGCATTTTATAAACATTGATTCCCAATGTATCTGCTGCTTGTGGGTGCTCCCCAACTGAACGAAGACGCAAACCAAATTTCGTCTTGAACATGACGAACCAAGCAAAGAATGAGAAGAGAATTGCAACCCAGCCGATGATGCTGGCATTGTTGAAGAAAATATCCCCAATCACCGGAATTTTAGATAAGACCGGAATAGATGTCTTCCCAAAGGCAACTTTGATATTATCAGTTTGTCCCTTGTTGTACATTGCTTTAACTAGAAAGACGGCTAATGGAGGGGCCATCAAGTTCAATACTGTACCTGAAACGATATGGTCAGCACGGAAATGAATCGTTGCCACCGCGTGGATCAAGGAGAAAATTACTCCGATTCCTGCAGCAACAATCAAGGACAACCATGGTGTCAAATTCCCTAAGGTAGGCTCAAAAGTCAAGTTAAAGATAATTCCTGAGAAGGCTCCCATAACCATGATTCCTTCAAGGCCAACGTTAACAACCCCAGCGTGTTCTGAGTATGCTCCTCCGATACTTGTGAAGATCAGCGGCGCCGCATACACAATCATAGAGGAAACAAGAATACTTAAAATCGTTACAATACTCATTAGTTTGCTCCTCCTTTTTTAGCTGATCGCATCGAGATCATCTTTTCGATAATGTAGTGGGCACATACGAAGAAGATAATAGATGCTGTCACAATTTGAACGACTTCTTCAGGGATGGCAGCTGGCTTCATACCAACTCCCCCAATTTGAAGGGCTCCAAACAAGAAGGCAGCAAATGGAATACCAATTGGTGAATTCATCGCAAGAAGGGCAACGGCCATTCCGTTAAATCCAACACTCATTGAGCTAGTTTGAACATAGACATTTGAGTAAATACCCAGACCTTCTGCTACTCCACCGATACCAGCAAGAGCACCAGAAATGATCATAGAAAGGATAATGGTCCGTTTTGCAGACATCCCTGCGTATTCTGCCGCATTCGCATTGAGACCAACGGCACGGATTTCAAAACCAAGTGTTGTTTTCTTCATCAAGAACCAGATGACTACCACTGCGATGATGGCAAAGAAAATCCCGATGTTCATTTGTGATTTGTCCGTCAAATTACGCAACCACTCCGTCTGGTAGACAGCATTTGCTCCCACATCAATGGTTGAGTCCTTGTTTTTCATCAAGGAAGCTGGGAAGCTATGGATCAAGGCATTCCCACCATAGAGAACAATGTAGTTCATCATAATAGTGATGATGACCTCACTGGTTCCGAGATAGGCACGAAGGAAACCTGGAATCGCTCCAATAAATCCACCTGCGATAGCCGCAATCAAAACGGTCATCGGAATCATCAGTAAGCGAGGCATATTTGGGAAGGAAAGGGCAAACCAAGTCGCCATGATCCATCCTGCAAAAGCCTGACCAGGAAGTCCAACGTTAAAGAAACCGGCCCGGCTGGCTACTGAAAACCCAAGAGCAACTAAAATCAATGGCCCCATAGCACGGGAAATATTACCCCAACTCTTAATCGAACCAAAGGCTTTCTTAAACAGCAATTCATATCCCCAAAGGGCATCATAGCTGAAGGCCCACATAATAATGGCACCTAGGACCAATCCTAAAAGGACAGACACCAATGGAACAGCAATTTGTTTTAAATTCTTATTCATTTGATGCTCCCTCCTTTACTTGTCCACCTGCCATGAGGATTCCAAGTTCTTGCTTATTCGTCGTTTCTGGGGTTACGATCCCTTGGATCTTCCCATCATGAATAACCGCAATACGGTCAGAAACATTCAAAATTTCATCTAATTCAAAGCTGACAACCAGAACGGCTTTTCCATTATCCCGTTCTTGAATCAAACGTTTGTGGATATATTCAATCGCTCCGACGTCCAAACCACGAGTCGGCTGGCTGACGATCAAGAGATCTGGATCGCGATCGATTTCCCGAGCGATAATGGCTTTTTGCTGGTTTCCTCCAGAGAGAGCCTTAGCTGGTACCACTTCACTAGCTGCACGAACGTCAAACTCTTCCATCAACTTCTTGGCATAAGAGGTAATATTTGGATAATTCAAAATACCATTCTTGCTAAGAGGTTCTTTATAGTAAGTTTGAAGAGCAATGTTTTCAGAGATCATCATATCAAGGACCAAACCATCACGATGACGGTCTTCAGGGACGTGCCCTACCTTCATTTCTGTGATTTGACGTGGGCGAAGTCCTACAACATCCTTGCCTTTAATCTTGATTGAACCGGATTTTACCTTCCGTAGACCTGTAATGGCTTGGATCAACTCAGATTGACCATTTCCATCAATCCCTGCGATCCCAACGATTTCACCAGCACGAAGTTCTAAGGAAAGATTCTTAACAGCTGGGACTCCCCGATTTTCATTCACGACCAAGTTTTCGATCGATAAGACCACTTCTTTTGGTTCAGAAGGACCTTTTTCAGTCTTAAAGGAAACAGAACGACCGACCATCATTTCGGCCAAGTCTTGGTTGGTTGCTCCACCAATCTCGACTGTTTCAATAGATTTCCCACGACGGATAACCGTTACGCGGTCAGAAACAGCACGGATTTCATCCAACTTGTGCGTAATCAAGATGATTGATTTTCCTTCATTCGCCAAGTTCTTCATGATTGTCATCAATTCTTCGATTTCAGCTGGTGTCAACACTGCAGTTGGTTCATCGAAGATTAGGATGTCGGCTCCACGATAAAGCGTCTTTAAGATTTCCACACGTTGTTGCGCACCAACGGAAATATCCTCAACTTTAGCATTTGGATCTACTGCCAAGCCATATTTTTTAGACAATTCAAGGATATCTTGACCGGCTTTTTTAAGGTCCAAAATACCATGCTTCGTGGTTTCAGAACCAAGGATGATATTTTCAACAACAGTGAAGGCTTCAACCAACATAAAGTGTTGATGCACCATTCCAATTCCTAAAGAAGCTGCTTTTGAAGGTGAGTCTAGGTTAACAGTATTTCCATTTACCACAATGTCTCCGCTTGTTGGTTCCAACAAACCAGCCAGCATATTCATCAGGGTAGATTTACCTGCACCATTTTCTCCAAGAAGTGCATGGATTTCACCTTTGCGCAACTGAAGATTAATCTTATCATTTGCTACAAAGTCACCAAATTTTTTGGTAATCTCACGCATTTCGATGACATATTCGTGTGTCATGTGGGGTGTTTCCTTTCAAATCAATTTTTATTTCAATAAAACCTATTAGGACAGCTAATAGATTTTACTGAGACAAAAATGTCTCAATTTATTAAAAGGAACGGCCCTTGAAGGTCGGGCCGATCCAATCAATGATTATTTTTCAGGAACTTTAAGTGACCCGTCAAGGATCTTAGCTTTAGCGTCTTCGACAGCTTTTTTAGCTTCTGCAGAAAGATTGTCAGTTGTCAAGTCAACTCCACCAT
>JAPJPE010000044.1:6077-9743 GCA_030825825.1 Streptococcus sp.
TGACATATTCATGTGTCATGTGGGTGTTTTCCTTTCAAAATTTTTTATTTCAATAAAATCTGCTAGAGAACTAACAGATTTTATTGAGACAAAAATGTCTCACTTTAAAAGAAACGGCCCTTAAAGGGAGGGCCGCCCAATCAAATATTATTTTTCAGGAACTTTAAGAGATCCATCAAGGATTTTAGCTTTGGCATCTTCGACAGCTTTTTTAGCATCTGCAGAAAGGTTGTCAGTTGTCAAATCAACTCCACCATCTTTCAAGCTATAAGTAATCACTTTACCGCCAGGGAATTTACCGTCAGCAGCTTTCTTAGCCAAGTCTTTTACAGATTCTCCGACTTTCTTCAAGCTTGAAGCCAAGACAAAGTTAGATTTTTTACCATCTTTAGAAGTGTATTCACCTTCAGCTTTTTGGTCACGGTCAACACCAAGAACCCAAACTTTTTCGTCTTCATTTTTCTTCTCGTTCAAGTCTTTTGCTTCAGAGAAGACACCTGCTCCAGTACCACCAGCTACTTGGTAGATAACGTCTGCACCTGCAGCGTATTGTGCAGCAGCAATTGTTTTACCTTTAGCAGCGTCACCGAATGAACCAGCGTAGTCTACTTGAACTTTGATAGATGGGTCAACAGATTTAACACCAGCTTCAAATCCAGCGCGGAAACGAGTGATAACTTCACTTTCCATACCACCTACAAAACCAACTTGTTTAGTTTTTGTAGTTTTTGCAGCAGCGATACCAGCAAGGTAACCAGCTTCGTTATCGGCATAAACAGCAGATGCTACGTTCTTTTGTCCTTCAATACGGTCATCGATGATGACATAGTTCACATCTTGGTTGTCTTTTGCAGCTTTTTTAACAGAGTCGCTCAAGGCAAAACCAACACCAAAGATCAATTTGTAGTCGTTAGAAACAGCTTCATCAAGGTTTGTCGCATATTGAGATTCATCTGTTGATTGGAAGTAGTCAAATCCGTTCCCTTTAGAAAGACCGTTTTCTTTACCCCAAGCTTGCAAACCTTCCCAAGCAGATTGGTTGAATGATTTGTCATCCACACCACCAGTATCGGTAATGATAGCAGCTTTCAAATCTGTTTTAGATTCTGAGTTAGCGCTATCTTTTTTAGACGCACGATTTCCACATGCTGCAAGTCCGATAGCAGCGACAGTTACTAGACCAAGGCCTAGCCATTGTTTCTTGTTCATTACTGAACCTCCTAAATTATTGTGCAACATTGTTGCGAAGTATTGAAAGGGTCAAAAGACCGCCTCACAGACCCATTAAGTCAAGTCTGTAAAGGAATATGGAAGTAATTCCTTGACCGTCATCACGACCGTCGATTTATCTTTAGATACTAAGGTTACAGGAAGGTCTGGCTCAAAAAATTCAGCCATGACCTGGCGACAAGCACCACATGGAGAGATGGGCTTTTCTGTTTGCCCGTAGATAATGAGCTCTTGAAACTCACGAGCTCCTTCAGAAACAGCTTTAAAAATGGCTGTCCGTTCTCCACAGTTGGTTAAACCAAAACTGGCATTTTCGATATTGACACCTGTATAGATCTGGTCATCCTTGGTCACAAGGACTGCACTAACTGGGAAATGAGAATAGGGCACATAAGCCTGCTGGCTCACTTCTACTGCTAAATTGATCAACTCAGTAGTCGCCATGAGCCACTTTTCCTTCCATGATTGCTACACCAGAGGAAGTTCCGATACGGGTCGCACCAGCTTCGATAAATGCAAGAGCATCTTCATAAGAGCGAGCTCCACCAGAAGCTTTAACACCCATATCTGGTCCAACTGTTTGACGCATTAAGGCTACATCTTCTACCGTTGCTCCTCCTGTTGAGAAACCAGTTGAAGTCTTCACAAAGTCAGCTCCAGCTGACTTAGCAATCTGACAAGCAACGATCTTTTCATCGTCTGTTAAGAGACAGGTCTCAATGATGACTTTGACCAGCTTATCACCGCTTGCTTCGACAACAGCTTGGATATCTTCTTCAACTAGTGCTAAATTCTTAGACTTCAAAGCACCGATATTAATGACCATGTCAATTTCATCGGCACCATTTTGAATAGCATTTTTTGTTTCACACGCTTTGACAAAAGGGGTATTTGCTCCCAAAGGAAAACCAATGACGGTACAAACTTTAACGTCTGAATCGCGCAAGCCCTCAGCCGCAAAATTCACCCATGTCGGATTCACACAGACACTCGCAAAATCATATGCCTTAGCTTCTTCGATCAATTTTTCGATCTGTTCTTGTTGCGCATCTGGTTTTAAAAGAGTGTGATCAATATATTTATTTAACTTCATACAATCTCCTGAGCTACTTAAGATATTATTTCAATAATTTCTTTAACGCTTTCAGCCCCTTCTAGTATTTTAACATTTTTTTTGAATTCTGTAACGCTTTCTTGTGAATTTTTTTCATTCACGAAAATACGAGCAATGCGTTCCCCTTTTTTAACCTGCTCTCCCACTTTTTTGTCAAATACAATCCCTGTTTCATAATCAAGCGGATCCGATTTGACAGCACGGCCAGCACCAAGTCGCATGGCTAACAGGCCAAATTCCATGGCAGGTAAAGCTGCAATGACGCCATCTTGATCTGCTGTTACTTCAAGGACCTGATCTACCTTGACGGGACGATGCAAATCCTCTAAGTCTCCACCTTGTGCCAAGACCATTTCTTCAAACTTGGCTAAGGCTTGTCCATTGCTCAAGTGTTCATGAATGGCTTCAATCGATTGATCTACATTGGCCAATTTCAACATGATTTGTGCTAATTCACAAATAAACTCTGTGACATCAGCACGCCCCTGTCCTTTTAGAATATCCAGGGCTTCCAAAATCTCTAAACGATTGCCAATACTGGTTCCCAAAGGTTGGCTCATATCTGTAATGACAGCGATTGTCTTGCGCCCTACGGCATTACCGAGATCCACCATGGTACGAGCTAGTTCACGCGCCTCTTCAATGGTCTTCATAAAGGCCCCTTCTCCAACGGTGACATCGAGAAGAATGGCATCAGCCCCAGCAGCAATTTTCTTACTCATGACGGAGCTAGCAATCAAAGGAATGGTATCCACTGTCGCCGTCACGTCACGAAGAGCATACAAGAGTTTATCTGCTTTCACAAGTTGATCAGATTGACCAATAACCGATAAGCCGATCTCCTGCACCTGCTGGATAAATTCCTCTTGAGTCCGCTCAATTTGGAATCCTTTAATTGATTCCAATTTATCAATCGTTCCACCTGTGTGTCCTAAGCCACGACCGCTCATTTTAGCAACTGGTACTCCGAAACTTGCAACCAGAGGCACCAAGACCAAGGTCACCTTGTCTCCCACACCACCAGTTGAATGTTTGTCCACCTTGATTCCTGGAATTGCTGACAGGGCAAACTGTTGCCCTGTTTGGACCATCTTCATGGTCATATGGGAGATTTCTTCTGTCGTCATCCCTTTAAAATAAACAGCCATAGCAAAAGCGGACATTTGGTAATCTGGAACTGTTCCAGCCACATATCCCTCAATCAGCCATTCAATTTCTTCCTTGTTTAAGGCAAGACCATCTCTTTTTTTCTGAATGATATCTACTGCTCTCATGATTCTTTCTCACTTCTTAAAATATAATAGCCTTTGTCTTTTTTTACG
>JAPJPE010000045.1 GCA_030825825.1 Streptococcus sp.
TCAAGCAGATGGACGTGTGGATCGTTTCAACAAAAAATACGGTCTCAAATAAGAACCAACACAGAACCACTTCCCTTTCGGGAGTGGTTTTTTTGATCTCTGTTTCTTTTATTGTGAACGCACAAAATAAGAGGTTAGGATATTGATCCCAACCTCTTTTTTCATCTTAATGGAACTGCATTCCACCATCTACGATAATGGTTTGTCCTGTGATGTAGTTTGAATCAGGTCCAGCAAGGAAGCTGACTGCTGCTGCTACATCTTCTGGTTCAGAAAGACGTTTCAAAGTGATATCTTTAGCGAATGTTTGCATACCCCATTCGTCGTCTTTGCCTGCGTTCTTTCCAACTTCATGAGCAATGTCAAACATCATTGGAGTCTTCACGATACCTGGTGCATAAGCATTGACAGTGATTCCTGAATCTGCCAAGTCACGCGCCAAGGTTTGCGTAATCCCACGAACAGCAAACTTAGTCCCACCATAAATGGTTAAGTTTGGATTTCCGACAACCCCTGCTTGTGAAGTCGCATTGATGATCTTCCCACCATGACCGAGTGCTTTGAACTGAGCTTGAGCTGCTTGTGCACCCCAAATCACACCACCAACGTTAATAGCAAATGTACGTGTAAATTGTTCTTCTGTAATAGTATCAAGTGGTGTAGTTGGCGCAACACCTGCATTGTTCACGACAACATTCAAATCTCCAAAATGGTCAACAACCTTTTGGAAAGCTGCAGCCACTTCTTCTTTTTTAGATACATCAGCAACAACCGCAAAAGCATTTTCTGCCGATAACTCAGCAACTGCTTTTTCAGCTGTTTCAGCATTGTAGTCCAATACTCCAACCTTAAAGCCATCTTGCACCAAACGTTTTGCGATTGCAAAACCGATTCCTTGACCAGCACCTGTGACAATAGCTACTTTAGACATATGATTCCTCCTTGGTATCAACGATACCAGCAAACGTTCATATAGAACAGCAAGGGTTGACAACTAATTTTGATGGGGTCTATCATAAACTCCGACAAAACTATGCTAACAGTATACTCTTTTGTGAAAAACATTTCAAACTCTAGCCTGTTTTTTTGAAAAAAATAGTTTATTTATATGATATCTTTATTTAGTGATAAATGAACGAAAGCGTGAAATAGAGTAAAGTTTTTAGCCAAAACGGTTAACTGTTCTATTCTGTAAACCCTACATAAAAAGCCTTCTTTCGAAGGCTTCTCGTAAACTATTCATTTGATTGATCCCTTTAGTCATCGGACTCCGCAAATACTTGAGTGGCTTTGACTGCTTTCTTCCACCCCTTGTACAATTTCTCTTTGCGAGCTTCATCCATCTTTGGTTCAAAGATTTGAGCTGCTCCATGAAGAGATTTTAATTCTTCCAAGTCCTTCCAATAGCCTACGGTCAGACCTGCTAGGAAGGCTGCTCCTAAAGCCGTTGTTTCCAAGTTTTTCGCGCGGGCAATCGAAATTCCAAGAATATCTGCCTGAAACTGCATTAAGTAATCATTTTTCGCTGCTCCTCCATCTACTTTTAAGACCGGGATAGGAGTTTTGGCGTCTACCTGCATGGTGTCGATGATATCGCGTACTTGATAGGCAATGGATTGAAGGGTTGCCTTGATAAAGTCTTCCTTGGTCGTTCCCCGGGTAAGTCCGAAGACAGAACCACGCGCCTCTTGGTTCCAATATGGTGCTCCAAGACCCGTAAAGGCAGGGACCACATAGATTTCATCCTGGTTCTGAGACTTCAGAGCATAGGCTTCAGATTCAGGAGAACTGTCGATCATCCGCAGACCGTCACGAAGCCACTGAATGGCACTTCCAGCGATAAAGATAGATCCTTCAAGGGCATAGTAGACTTTGCCATTGATCCCATAACCAATCGTCGTCAGCAGGTTATTCTCTGATAACTGCATCTCCTCACCTATATTCATGATGATGAAAGATCCAGTTCCGTAGGTATTTTTGACCATACCAGGTTCAAAGGCCAATTGGCCAAATAGAGCAGCCTGCTGGTCTCCCGCCATCCCTGCAATCGGTACTTGTCCACCGTAGAAATGGAAAGGCGCTGTCTTGCCATAGATTTCAGAGTTTGAACGCACTTCAGGAAGCATGGCTTTAGGAATGTTGAGAATTTCCAAAATCTCATCGTCCCATTTCAGTTCTTTGATATTGTAGAGCATAGTACGGGCTGCATTGGAATAGTCTGTCACGTGGGCAGCTCCATCCGTCAGCTTCCAGACCAACCAAGTATCAATGGTTCCAAAAAGTAATTCGCCCTTCTCCGCACGCTCTTGTGCTCCCTCTACATGGTCCAAAATCCAACGGACTTTAGTAGCTGAAAAGTAGGCATCAATGACTAAACCTGTCTTTTGGTGGAAGGTTCCTACATAGCCTTGGTTTTTAAGTTCTTCAGCCAGTGGAGCAGTTTGACGTGATTGCCAGACAATAGCATTATAAATAGGAAGGCCCGTGTTCTTATCCCAAACAACTGTCGTTTCCCGTTGATTGGTAATGCCGATCGCCTCGATTTGATTGGGCTTGATGCCACTTTCGATAAAGACCTCAGCGATCACCGACTGAACCGAGTTCCAAATCTCATTGGCATTGTGCTCCACCCAGCCAGCCTGCGGAAAAATCTGAGTGAACTCCTTTTGACTAGAGCTAACTTGCTCGCCTTTTTTATTAAAAATGATAGCCCGCGAACTAGTGGTTCCCTGGTCAATCGCCATGATGAAAGTTTCTTGAGACATAAACTGCCCTCCTAAATTAGATACTTAAAAATCTTGTTCTTTCACAAACTAGTATACTCTATTTCATCTAGGATTTGTATCCATTTTTTTAAGAAAATCCGGTCTAACATTTTCCTAGTACTTCCAGCTCTGTCAGGAAAAGTTAAAAGAGCCCTGAGGTTTTTTTAACTAGTATTCAAATGCTTATCAAGATCTGTTCTGATCTAACCGATTTAAGAACTCCATGGTCGGGCTGTCTTGATAAAGTTCTTTGAGAGGAATCTTCTGATAGACAGCTATTTCGTCCGCAGTCACACCGTAACGAATTAATAGATCATAAATACGATTTAAATCATGACGTAATTCATCCGTTATGAGGACATTATCGCTGGTTTCTTTTGTTTTCCAATAATAAGATGGCAGCACTTCCTTGGTTTCAATTAAAATAGTTTGCAACAAAGTCCCACCATGACTGTCTTTCTGAGAAATATCGGCTCCAAGTTCCAACATTTTCTCAAAAACCTTGAAAGACAGGTCAGCCTTTTCCTTAGACGAATACATTTCATATTGGCCATTCCAGCGTTTGATCATGCGCCTGCAGTCAAATACAGCTCGTCCACCGGCTGTTTGGATGACTGGTTGACAAAATGGATTCAGCTCTGTCGGCTCTTCGATAAAGTTAAGATCTGCCCCTCTATCAATGAGTAAGTCTGCAATATCTAAATGTCCCGATTTGATAGCGACTTGAAGGAGTGACTGTCCCTGATCTCTTTTAGGTTTGTCACCCGAAACAGCATTGACTTCTTCAGGCTTTTTATCCAATATCTGACGGACTCCCTCTATATCTCCTCTTCGCAACAACTGAAAGGTTTTTTGCATGGTCTTTCCCCCTCTCATTATAGATAAAAATAACACTATGTTGATACTTTGATCCTATATCTAGCATCTTCATTAAACTGATTATAGCATTTTATGGACTTTACATTGAATTCCTAAAGGGTAAAGATGACAGACTTCCACCGAAGAGGTACAACTCTATTTCTCTGATTTTCGTATAGCCACTAGCCAAGAGGATACAAGGATTTCGAAAATAACTAGAAAGATAATCTGAGGAAGAGAACTTTGAACCAGCATAAGGACAGCCAGACTATCAATTAGCATATGAGCAAGGATACAAGGAACAGCTCCTTTCGAGTACTCCTTGAGCGCTCCAAATAGGAAGGCATTCCCTAAAATCATCAGGTAAAAGATAAGATAGTTGGACGAACCTGCTGTAATCCAAGGGAGTTGATAGATAGGAATATGCCAGAGGAACCAGACAATGGAAAGAAGCATCATTTTAGGTATAAAGTGCTTACTATAGGAAAGATGATCTTGTAAAAACCAACGCCAACCGACTTCTTCTAGACCGCCATATAATAAGGTCCAGGGGAAATAGAGGAAGAAGGCCAAGAGGGAGTTTCCTGTAAAGCGAACATTTATGAGCAGGATGGAGATCCCATAATAAATGACGGGGATGAAGAAAGCTAGGATCCAGGCCAGGGAACTTTCTTTTTGAAGAAAGACCTTTTTGAAAAATTCTCCCAGGGATTTAGTTTCACCTAAGACGATGGAAAAGCAAAGAGCCGTTATCATGGGAATCAAGTTAATTAGGATAAACAGGAGTGAGGCCCCCATACTACTCCTATCTGGGAAAAACCAAAGGATAACTTGCCCTACTAGAAATGTAGCAAGGAGGGCTGTCAGTGCATACCAGATAGCGACTGATTGTTTTGAAATAAATTTGCTCATTTTTCCTCCTTTACAGTTACATACTTCTTTCTTGCAATCATGATTGCTAAACTAATAATAAGAATTTTACTGACTATAGATAGCCATCCCTCTTCATTCACTAGAATCTGAGACAAGGAATTAATACAGGCATGAGTCATGACACAGAGCCATAAATTTTGCGTTTTATGATACAAGGCCGACAAGATAAAGCAGTTAGTTAGCAGACCTACTAGAAACGGAAACAATTGAATGACAGCTAAAGAACCGTCGATATAAAAGTATAGTAGATGCCAACTAGACCAAGCTAAAAAGGTGATCAAAGTAGCTGAAAAATAAGGTATTTTTTCCTGCAAAGTTGGTTGAAAGAAATAACGCCAGCCAATTTCTTCAACTCCACCAAAAAGAAGAGCCTTGAAAAAGAGCACTACTGGCAAGACCAACGATTGAGTGGTGATCTTACCACCTAAGATAAATGGGAAAAAGTCGAGTAACAAGAAAACGAGCACCAAGCAATAATTTGCCAAACTGTCTTTGACTTGAAAAAAATCTTTTAGAAGTTGTTTGAAACTAGATTGATAGTAGCCAATACTAGCAAGACTACCCCAAAATGCAGATGATAAGCCACCTACAATAATAGCGATGATACCAAATGATGATGTAAAATCAACCTTGACTCCTCCTGCTCTTAAAAAACAAACCAGAAGGCTGACTCCTAATACTTGACCAAAGGTCCCTAACAAATACATAGATAGGGCTTGCTTTCTACTCATTCGCGATTCCTTTTTCTTTCAATTAATTACCAGTGCTATCTACTTTAAACCCATACTTACCTGCATTTCGTTTGAGCTTCTCAACCAGAGCTTCATTCCGCTTGCTTTTTCCAAAAAAGAAGGGAATAGTCTTTCCATTTCTGAGTTCGATATAGAAAGCATAGCGAGCCCCACCACCAGATCGTCCACGAAAAATTGCATAGGTGATTTGCTTGATCTCTTTCAGTGGGATCCTGCGACGACTGAAACACAGAGCGGCATGGATATAGAAGATTCCACGGTTAATATGGAAGGGAGCAAAGAAGGGACCGCCGCTACGTCTCACAATTGCCCTTCTTCTCAGGAAAAGGAGAACAGTAGAAGAGAGCAAGAAAACGAGCACATATAGAATCGGAGCACTCTCCATTATCTTTCTAAATTCTAACACGCTGTCTTTCATCCTCTACTTCATCTCAACCCATTTTTCATTATCCATGATAAAGGGCTTAGCCAGACCTTCGCCTGTGTAGTCTTGGTACTTGGTCTCTAAGTATTTGTAGACATCTTCCTTGGTCGCAAACTTGATGGCTTGATAGGGTTCTTCAAAGGTCAGCTTTTCGACAAAGAGATAGCCGTCCTTTGCAGGAACTAAAACGCCGACATGGCCGACAAAAAGGGTATTTCCATCCAGGTTATCATGAACGATAACAGAAAGCATGCGCGCATTTTCATTGAACTTGAAATGAGCAAAATACTCTTCCATCTTCTTGGTATGGACCTTGACATCCGTTGTCGCCTCTGTCGGAACCCGTGAATACAGAATGTTAAAGGCTTCCTTGTCTGCCTCACCGAAGATCTTCCCTTTGTCAATCGCATCATTGTCCACGAACAAAAGTTCACTATCCGCTTTCATCTTAGGAATCTCGATGCGATTCTTCAGAAGAGTATAGCTATTGATCCGGCAGTTGGTCCCGACGAAATCGCCCTTTTTCTTGGTCCACAAGTCACTGATCTTCTCAACATTGTAGTCTGTTTTCTTGAAGGTGCTGAAGTCACCCGTCAAGCCGACCGAGCCGACAATGCTATCGTAATCCGTTACTAGACCCAGAAATTTATCTACACTTTCCCGATCCAAATAAGCAGACAAAAGAGTCCGCACTTCTTCGACACTCGCCTTGTTGTTGAGGTTGCTGTAGCTTCCCCTGTAGCGCTCCTTATCTGAACTAGATTTCTGCACAGTGGAACTTTCCTGCTTTTCCTTAGATTGCTTTTGGTTGCTACCACAAGCCGCTAAAGCAAAGATCGCCAAGGCACAGCTAGCAAGGAGCATGATTTTTTTAGATGGTTTCATAAAGTGGTTCCTTTTCTATTGATTAAAATGTTTGTACCATAAATTTTTCATATTGATAATCCTTCTCCTCTATTATAGTTTAAAACTAGGTTAGCTCCAACTATTTTTTACGAAATAAGAAAAGATTATAAGCAGCGAAAAAGAGCTGGCAACTGTCCAGCTCTTCAATATATTACAAAAATCAAAATTAAAACTATTGTTTAATTCGACCAATCTATTTTAGCATGTTCTATTGCGTACTCGGCTTCTTCTTGAGTAAATTTTCTTTTTTCAACAAGTATTTCTAATATCTTTTCTTTCGTAATCTTGCGACCGTTTGCATAAGATTCCGCTTCTTTCACAGCGTCCTCCTTCCAATCGAAATTAACATGTTCTACAGCATAGTCAGCCTCTTCTTGAGTAAATAGTTCAACATTTATAAGTTGCCAAACTAATTTTTCTTTTGAATAACGATACCTTTGAAGTGATTTTGCTGCTAAAACAGCCTGCTCTTTCCAGTCCATATTAAGCTTATATATAGCGTACTGGTTAGCTCCTTCTGAATAATTATAAATCTTTATTTTATTTTTGATAGCCTGCTTCGAAATAGGAGAATCCTTTGAGAGTTGCTTAGCTGTTGCATATGCCCTTTTAAATTCTTCTTCTACTAAAGTTGGATGAAAAAGTTTTTTCACAAGCAAATTAAATAATAATTCTAAATCGTCCTCATTTTCATCACTTGAAGAAGTGTATTTTCTATAATCATAATTCTGTGTACTAGAACTTGAAGTAGCGTATTCTTGTTTTGATGATTCAAAATCATCCTTATTTCCATCACTTGAAGAAGAGTATTTTTGTACAGGATTAGTCAACTGTGATCCTGAACGTGAATTTATCCATTTGTTATAATTTATTTCATAATCAATTACTATAAGAGCTAGCATTCCTGCAAATAATCCAAAAATTGTAAAAATAAATATCAAAAACTTTTTCATCATGACTACCTTTACTTGTTTTTCTCCAATGAAATTTTCATCCCTCTGGAACTGCTTTCATTAGTATTATATCATGAAATATTGTTCATTTTTATTTACTAGTGTAAAAGTCTCTATGGCTAGTAAATAAAAAAGTGACTACATTTCAACTGCAATCACTCATTCAATTGTGTGATAAAAAAATAACAAAGTATTATATTAGATTATTTAATCTTATGTTTGTTCATCTTTTCTTCAAAGATAGCTGTCATAATCTTGCGGAGCTCTTCCCCTTCTTTTTCAGGAAGGTCGCCTTGACGTTTTGCCACAGCATAGAGTTCAGGGTATTGCTTGGCTACACGCTCAACTGTCTTGGTGGTCGCATGCCCTCTGACAAAGAAAGGAATGCGTTTGATCCATTCTTGCGGTACAAGAGCCAGCAACTTCTTACCTGCTTCTTTATCAGAAATCTCAGCTGTGCTCAATCCTTGCTTGATTTGTTCTTGTTCTTGTTCTGTAAAATCTTTTAATTCCATTTAAAACTCCTCATTCTCCTATTTTGTTTATCTAAGAGCACATTATACACTTATGTAGTGAAAACTACAACTAAAGGAACCGAAAAATAGAGCAAGGGCAAGTCATCCCTCACTCTATCTCTTAATCGTAAAATCTTATGAAGGATATTAATTTCCGATTTACTGTGGAGCATCACCCTTTTGCTTTAAATAATAGTCACTTGCCTCAGTTAGTTTTTTATAATAATGATCGTAACTCTTACTAAATTGTCTAATCAGCGGAATAGCGACCTCATAGTAGTGATGGTCCATCAAAAATGTTTTCAGTTGATCTTGAATATTTTTCATTGGACTTGTTTTGTAATCATCACTGTTCAAATAGCGATCATAAATAGAAATTGTGTCCTTATTTTCATTATGCCACTTTTCATTACTTTCTATCGTAGCTATTTTAGATTCATCAGCCTCTTTTAAGTTCTTCAAATCAATAGTAAAATTATTGTTTAATTTAACCAATCTACTTGAGCATGTTCTATTGCGTACTCCGCTTCCTCTTGAGTAAATTTTCTATTTTCAACAAGTATTTCTAATAACCTTTCTTTCGAAATATTGCCACCGTTTGCAGAAGATTCCGCTTCTTTCACAGCTTCCTCTTTCCAATCGAAATGAACTTTTTCTATAGCATAGTCAGCCTCTTCTGGAGTAAATAGATCAACATCTACAAGTTGCCCAACTAACTTTTCTTTTGAATAATGAAACTTTTGATATGATTTTGCTCTTAAAACAGCCTGCTCTTTCCAGTCTATATTAAGCTTATTGACAGCGGACTGGGAAGTATACTCTGAATACCTGCCATACTTAGTAAGATAATTTTTAATTTGTTGCTTCGATAAAGGAGATTTCTCTGACCAAGATTTAGCTTTTGCATATGCCCTTGTACTTACTGGTACTAGTAAATTTTCTTTCGGTTCTGGAAAGCTTGATCTATTATGAAATTTTTCATAATCTCTATAATAACCACTTAACACAATAGCTACAAATCCCACCATCAATCCAAACATCGCAAAAATAAATATAAAAAATTTTTTCATAATGTATACCTTTACTTGTTTTTAGTCTAATTTGTTATTTTATGCTTAATAAAACAATATTGTCACTCAACACTAGGAGAATTAACTTCTCCAGTCACTCAAAACAATTCCTATAGAATCCTTCAATAACGGTTTTATTAATCCCTGTTTAAATATAGCAACTCATTCTTAATGATGTTAAAAAATGAGTTGGTTCCATAAAAGACTCAACATTTGTGACAGGACCACCAGGCAATGTCATTCCTTGCCTAGACTCTTTCTCACGATCCATAACAAGAACTCTATCGCCGTCTCTTACCATACAAAGATTTGTGAATTCTAGAGTCTCATTCATAGCCCTATTTCCTAGCTATGTTTCCATTTTTTCTTATCGACAGCCTAACATTTCATCCTAGTCACCTTTTAGTTGCACTTGCGTATGGGCTAGCAGGTCTCCTAGATGCCTCTTATCATTTCTAAACATTGTCATTGCCAGTAGCAAAACTGCGAGGAGAGTCGCCGAAATAGAGAGGCTAATGG
>JAPJPE010000046.1 GCA_030825825.1 Streptococcus sp.
CTGCGAAGGTTACCATACGCTCGATACCGATACCAAATCCACCGTGTGGAACTGTACCGTATTTACGAAGGTCAAGGTAGAATTCATACTCTGTACGATCCATGCCAAGAGATTCCATCTTCGCAACAAGGGCGTCGTAGTCTTCCTCACGCATAGATCCACCGATGATTTCTCCGTACCCTTCTGGTGCGAGCAAGTCTGCACAAAGCACGCGGTCTGGGTTACCAGGAACTGGCTTCATGTAGAAAGCTTTGATATCTGATGGATAGTTGATCACGAAGGTTGGTAAACCAAAGTGGTTTGAAATCCAAGTTTCGTGTGGTGAGCCGAAATCATCTCCATGTTCCAAATGCTCGTAATCTGCATCTTCATCATTTTCATGCTCTTGCAAGAGATCAATGGCTTCATCGTAAGTGATCCGTTTGAATGGCTCAGTAATGTAGCGTTTCAAGAGCTCAGTATCACGCTCCAATGTTTCCAAGGCTTGAGGAGCACGATCTAGAACACCTTGAAGAAGAGCTTTGACATAAGCTTCTTGCAAGTCTAGTGATTCATCATGTGTCAAGTAAGAGTACTCAGCGTCCATCATCCAGAATTCAGTCAAGTGACGACGAGTTTTTGATTTTTCAGCACGGAATACCGGACCAAAGTCAAATACGCGACCAAGGGCCATAGCACCTGCTTCCAGATAAAGCTGACCGGATTGGCTTAAGTAAGCTGGTGTTCCAAAGTAATCTGTTTCAAAAAGTTCAGTTGAATCTTCCGCCGCATTTCCTGAAAGAATTGGGCTGTCAAACTTTATGAAGCCATTCTTATCAAAGAATTCATAAGTTGCATAGATGATAGCATTACGAATTTGCATCACGGCTACTTGCTTACGTGAACGCAACCACAAGTGGCGGTTGTCCATCAAGAAGTCTGTCCCGTGTTCTTTAGGAGTGATTGGGTAATCTTGAGATTCACCGATCACTTCGATGTCTGTAATATCCAATTCGTAACCAAATTTAGAACGCTCGTCTTCTTTGACAATACCAGTTACAAACACTGATGTTTCTTGGCTCAAGCGTTTGATGGTATCAAATTTTTCAAGCCCCACTTCTTCGCCGAATTTTTCGATAAAGTTTGGTTTAAAAGCCACACCTTGGAAAAAGGCAGTCCCGTCACGCAATTGCAAGAAAGCAATTTTTCCTTTACCTGATTTGTTGGCCACCCAAGCACCGATGGTCACTTCTTGACCAACATAGTCTTTTACTTCGATGATAGTAATCCGTTTTGTCATCATTCATCTTCCTTTTCTCGTTAAACTTGTCCGAAGACATTATCTTCTTAATTGTATCATAAAAAGGCTTTCAGTGCTAGGCTCTACCTGTGAAAACCAGATTTTTTTTTAAAGAAAAAGATCCTCAGCTCATTACTAAGGATCTTGTATTTTTATTTTTCCATAAAGGCCTTGAGGCGGCGAACAGCTTCTTTCAGGGTATCCAAATCTGTCGCATAAGACAAGCGAACATTTTCAGGAGCACCAAAGCCAGCTCCCGTTACTAAAGCAACCTCTGCTTCTTCTAAAATTGCTGTGGTAAATTCCGTCACATCTGTATACCCCTTCATCTCCATGGCCTTCTTGACATTTGGGAAGAGATAGAAGGCTCCTTGAGGTTTGATGGCTTCAAAACCAGGTACTTCATTCAACAAAGGATAAATAGTATTCAAGCGCTCTTCAAAAGCTTGACGCATGATCTCAATAGAAGATTGATCTCCTGTGAGGGCTTCGATTGCGGCATATTGGGAAACGGTCGTTAAGTTGGAAGTTGTTTGGCTGATCACCTTGGCCATAGCTCCGATAATCTCAGGATCTCCTACAGCAAAACCAACCCGCCAACCAGTCATAGCATAGGTTTTAGAAACTCCGTTAATCACGATGGTTTGCTTGCGAATCGCTTCTGATAAGCTAGAAATGGGCGTAAAGGTATTGCCATTGTAGACTAATCGCCCATAGATATCGTCTGCCAAAATCAAGATATCATGCTCGACAGCCCAGTTTCCGATTGCTTCGAGTTCTTCTTTACTGTAGATCATTCCTGTTGGATTGGATGGCGAATTCAGCAAGACAACCTTGGTCTTGTCTGTCCGTGCTGCTTCCAATTGCTCTACCGTTGCCTTGAAGTGATTTTCTTCTGTTGTTTGGAAAGTAACAGGTGTGCCTTCTACCATCTTCACCTGGTCTACATAAGAAACCCAGCAAGGGGTTGGAATGATGACTTCATCACCTGGATTGATGACAGAAGTAAAGAAGGCATAGAGGATAAACTTAGCACCAGTACCGACCACTACTTCATTCCGGTTCACAGCATAGCCATAAAACTCTTTCATGTAGTCGCTAATGGCATCCTTCAATTCTGGAAGTCCAGATGCGACCGTATAAAAGCTAGCGCGACCATCCTCGATCGATGCGACTGCTGCTTCTTGAATATTTTTTGGAGTCGCAAAGTCAGGTTGACCAAGCGTCAAACTCAAGATATCACGACCTTCAGCTGCCAAAGCTTTGGCACGCGCATTTGCAGCCAAAGTCACGCTTTCTTCCATTTCCAATACACGATTTGATAATTTCATATTTCCTCCTCAAATCTTAAAAAACACCGGTGACTTTCCCAGTCTTGAAATCCACCACATAATAAGAGCTCCCAGCCTTGACTTCCCAGATCGGTTTGCCTTTAAAGCGTCCAAAAGTTACCCCATCAATCGCGTCCTGACTCTTCTCTTTGACGACAAAAGCTGCCTCTTTAGAACTAACTCCTTCTTTCAAAGGGTAAGTATAGACTGCATCATCCACCTGCCCTACTAAGACCGCTAGTTCTTTCCCCTCTTGGTCCTTGCCAATAAAGGAAAGATAGGCTTCTTTGCCATGAAAGAAACTCTCCGTCTCAATGGTAGCAATCGAAGAGTGCGACAGCGCTATGTTTCTTGCTTGTGCAATTTGATCCTGCATGCGATCAGAAGTTTTTTCAGCAAGAAATAACCAAGAAAAAAGCACCGTCAGCACTAAGATACAGACTCCTATTATATGTTGCCATATGATAAAAAGATTATTTTTCTGTTTCACTCCCCCATTATACACCAAACCTACCTAGAATTCTATAGATTTTCAAGAAAGAATTGTTACTAATATTTCATACCTGTTACAATGTTTTAGTATAAAATTGTTTGATAAACAAACTAAAATTAACACCTTGTATATTTTATGTTCATAGTTCAATAAATTTGTCACAATTTTGTAACTAATTTGAAAATAAAATTAAACGACAGAAACACTATTTATTGATAAAATATAGATATGGAAAATTTAAAGAGATTATTCAAAGAAGCAAACGTAGATTTAAAAACCATGATCGTCTTCCACAAGGCAGAACGATTGATCCGTGCGTCTGAGGCTCATATCTTTAAAAAGCACCAGTTGACACCAACTCAATTCTCTGTTCTTGAGACCTTGTACAGCAAGGGCGATCTCCGCATTCAAGATCTGATTGATAGCATTCTTGCGACCTCTGGAAATATGACTGTGGTTATTCGTAATATGGTCCGCGATGGTTGGATTACACGCGAAACCGATCCAGAAGACCGCCGTGCATATGTTGTATCTATTACCGATGCCGGTCGTAAAAAGATCGAAGAAGCTCTTCCAGATCATATTAAAAATATTCAACGCTTGATGCAAGTCTTTAATAGTGGCGAGCAAGCTGAGTTGACAGAACTCTTGAAGAAATTCAAACACATCGCCTAATCCTACTGCTCAAGACGATTCTGACTCCAAAATCCTCTATTTTGGAGTTTTCATCGTGCATTCTCTTTATCTAACAGATCAAAAACTATTCCTGATGCTTCTCAGGAATAGTTTTATTTATTCTTTCACAAAGATCCATTCTTTCTCTTGTGATAAATCCTCACGATAAGAGAAGCCTGCTACTTCTAGTGATTTCAGATCTTCTAGATGGGTGATTTCTTCCTTCATCATGGCTGTCACCATAGCCCCACGTGCTTTCTTTGAAATCGTTGAGTGAATCTTTAGTGTCCCACCACGATTCTCCATAAATTTGATCCGAATCATTCGCTCACGAATGGCTTTTGAAAAGACCTGTTCAAACTCAGAAGACAAAAGGGATAAGATCTGCTCCTCACCTTCTACTGCCTGATCATAGTCCTCTTTCCAGAATGCCTTTAGAGATTTTCCAGCTGGTTTTAGCTTCATCATAAAATCCAAGCGATGGGGCGCAATCCCTTCATAGGCAGGTAGCACACCGTATAAAGCAGTCGTGATCAACAAATGTTCCTGAAGATAAGCCTGCTCTTTTTCAGATAAGCCTTGACGCTCGATATTCCGGTACATCAGACCATCAAACAGTTCCAAAGCAGGATAGGTCTTAGCACTCCCATCTAACAAAGCCTCAATTCTTTCTTTTTCTACTAGGGCTCTTTCTTCTGAGATCCCGTAAAAGGTCGCTAATTCTTCTAGTGAAAATTGTTTCAAAGCTTGTAGGATGGTTTTTGTCTTGTGTGACAAGGGTTGGGACTCGCCCATACGAGCCTGTTCGTTCAGTTCTTTAGCGGATGGAATTAATAATTTCATAGGTCTATTGTACCATATTTTTCAAAATTTCTTGACAGGAGTTTTTATTAATGTTATTATCTAGTTATGAAAACTAGATTAAAGAAAGGTGAAGATTTAGTGTCCACTTTTTCCTATCCAACATGGGAGCAACTGCCTGAGATAGACCTCTATCTCGATCAGGTCCTTCTTTATGTTAATAAAACCTGTGCACCTGTCCTCTCTTCTTCAGACAAGGGCTTGACGGCTGCCATGATCAACAATTACGTAAAACATGGTTACGTCGAAAAACCAGATAAGAAGAAATACCAACGTCGCCAGGTAGCTCGCTTGATCGCTATTACAACCTTAAAAACGGTCTTTTCTATTCAGGAGATCGCTTCTACCTTAAATTTTTTGCAGGACCAGGCAAGCTCAGATCTTCTCTATAATAGCTTTGTTGCTTATCTCAATGAGCAAAAAGAGCCGATTGCACCCATTATTCGCTCTGCCTGTCAGACAGTTCAACTTTATCTAGAAACCCTTTCTTATATACAACCAGCAAACAAGGAGGAAGAAACTGATGAATTATACCATGAAACTAAGTAAAAAATTATCTTTTGGTGAGGAGATCGCAAATAGTGTAACCCACGCTGTTGGAGCCCTCCTTATGCTCATCCTGCTTCCGATCTCAGCAGTCTACAGCTTTGAGCAGCACGGTCTTCTTAGTGCTTTTGGGACTTCTATTTTTGTCATTAGCCTCTTTTTGATGTTTTTGTCTTCGACTATCTATCATGCCATGTCTTATGATTCTCCTCAAAAGTATGTGCTTCGCATTATCGACCATTCCATGATCTACATTGCGATCGCAGGCAGTTACACGCCAGTTGTCCTCACCTTGATGAACAACTGGATGGGCTACAGCATTATCTTAATCCAATGGGGTACCACTATCTTTGGCATTCTCTACAAAATCTTTGCTAAAAAAGTCAATGAAAAATTTAGCCTAGCTCTTTACTTGATCATGGGCTGGTTGGTTATCTTTATTATTCCCCAAATTGTTAGTCAAACTACCCCTATCTTCTGGGGGCTCATGCTCATGGGGGGTCTGTGCTACACGGTGGGAGCTGGCTTTTATGCCAAGAAAAAACCCTATTTCCATATGATTTGGCACCTTTTTATCCTTGCTGCTTCTGCCCTTCAGTATTTAGCCATCGTTTACTTTATGTAATACAGCCTCTAGTCTTTTAAACTACACCCGAAAAGTTAGATAGAAAAAATCTAATTTTTCGGGTATTTTTTTATGAAAGCAACTGAAAAAGTCGTTGACGTCTGACTTCTTCCTATGAAGGAGAGATTAGGCAAAATATAGACTAGCCTATTAAAAAACTACCGAGACGAGTTCTTATAGACGATTTTGATTCCTAACACAATCAGTGAAGTAGGAACAAACCAAAAGGACCTAGTCCTGTGGAATACAAAACTAAGTCCTTTTTTACATTATTTGTCTAACTTTTGGGGATCAATACTAGCATTGGAGATTTGAGAAATGACATGATTTCTCAAATCTTTCTGTTTACATCAGATGATTCACCCATCATTTCATGCTATGTACTATTTTAACATAGGTGGACAAATGAACGTATGGAGCTTTTATTCCGTCTTTGTCCCCTTATTTAATAGCTTGCCCATTTTCCTCAATCCAATCAGTAAGAGAGGGAAAGATAGGAGGGTCACAAGGCCTAGTACAAGGAAAACAGCTACAAATCCACAAGTATCGATGAACCAACCAGTCAGAGGGAAAATCACAATCATAGACAAACTAAACATCATGGAGTTTATACTAAGCATGGTTGCTCGTACACTGGAAGGCAAATAAACTTGTAAATCATTGTAGTATATAGGTTGATAAACTGCATAAAGGGCATTGGTCAAGAGATAGACGCTTAGATAGGCGAATGGAGTCTTAAAAGCTACCAACAGCAAGGCCAAGCCTGTCAGTGCAACCAGAATCGGGAAGACTTGATTGCTATTCCATTTCTTCCCAATTTGACTAGCTAAATAAACTGCTAGAAGATTGAATCCACTACCAATCAACATAATGAGTGAAACTTGCCAACTGGCTAGGTCACTGATTTTCTGTTGGTAGTAAAAATAAAACATACACATAATGGTCCCTACCAGCTGATAGGTCAGCATCCAATAAAACAAGACTGGTTTTTCCTGCCATTCTTGTTTCACTACCACCAATATCCGTTTTAAGGTCAGACTATTTCTTTCCTCTCTCTTGCTCTCTGGCTCTTTCATCAGATAAATCAAGAGAATGGAAAGTAATGAAAGACCTATGGCAATATGATAGGTCCAAGACAATGCCCCATGAACAAAGAGACCGGCTACTACTGTTCCTAAGGTTCGGGTGACTTCAGCCACTCCGGACAAAAAGCTAGAAATCTGAAGATAACGATCCTTTTGACCTGCTTCTACCGCCGAATCAAACAAGAAAGCAGTACTAGTCCCCGAGTCAAAATTGTAGGACCAAGCATTAACCATCATAGCCATTGCATAGATCCAGAAATTCCCTTGACCAAGTAAGATCAAGATAGATGACACAATACTGGCTATGCGAGCTAAATAGAGATTGGTTTTGTAACTAAATCGATCGGCCAACATGCCTGATGGAATTTCGCTCAATAGACTAGTACCATGAAAGATACTCTCTAATAGCCCGATCTGAAGCAAGGAAAGACCATTTTGAATGAAAAATAAAATCCAGAAACTAGTGATTCCAAAATAAGATGTGAATTCCAGACCTGCTAAGAGTGGAATATTGCGTTTGTAAGTTCTTTTAAACATTGTTCTTCCTCTTTCAATTGATATTTTAAGTGTTTCTAAAAGACTTACCTAGATTTGCCTACATTTTCTCCACCTCTTTCATTGATCGTAAAAAGTTATGTAGTTGTTTATGGTTATAAAGGTTTGATTCGATGCATCACATACAGATACAGAACTGCTTACAGATAGGTCTTGTACCAGCCATACAGATAAGCATCTGTTCAATCCCGCACCCCAATACACTGTGCGCTACTGTACCTTATTTACGGAAGACACTACGATCTTCATTCTATCATAAAAAGTCGTACGGTACTAGATTCTACCTATGAAAACAAGAGTTTTAAAAGAAAACCATCTTCAAATCATTTTCAGAGTGGTATTTTTGTGATTATTTCTGTACAATAGAAAAAAACTGTATGGGGACAGTCAAAATGAAGACGAGCAAATACCAAGAAATTATTCATGTTCTAAAAAAAGCCATTCAAAACGGAGAACTGGTGACCGGTCAGAAAATTCCCTCCGTTCGCCAGCTAGCTAGTCAATTTTCTTGTAGTAAGGATACGGTGCAACGGGCCCTGCTGGATTTAACCTACCAGCACTTTCTCTACGCAAAACCTCAAAGTGGCTACTATGTTTTGGAGCAGGAACCTGACCAACATGAGGATCTTCCACTAAAATTAGAGAAAGACCGCAACCAGGCTTTTGAAGATTTCCGGACCTGTATCAATGAAACCTTGATTGGTCGTGAGAATTATCTCTTTAATAATTTTTCAGACCAAGCAGGATTACCAGAAGTACGCCAATCGATTCAAGGCTTATTGAAGGAAGAAAGCATTTATACGACTGCGGATCAGATCGTTTTGACTTCTGGTACACAACAGGCACTCAATATCCTCAGCCAAATTGACTTTCCCAATAAAAAATCTCAGATCTTGATTGAGCAGCCGACTTATCATCGAATGAATCAACTCTTAGATTCGCAGCAACTTGCCTACCGGACCATTCAACGAAATTTAACGGGAATTGACCTCGAGGAACTCGAAGAGATTTTTAAGAGTGGCCACATCAAATTTTTCTATACGATCCCCCGTTTTCACTACCCACTTGGTCATAGCTATTCTACCAAGGAGAAAGAAGCAATCTTGCAACTAGCTGATCAATATGATGTCTACCTTGTCGAGGACGATTATTTGGGAGACCTTGATGACCGCAATGCTCCTTCTTTTCATTATCTAGATCGCAATAATCGAGTTATCTATATCAAGTCTTTTTCGACCAATCTCTTTTCTGCTCTTCGCATTACTTCCATGATCCTTCCCCAAGCCCTTCTTAAACCTGTCTTGACCTATAAGACAATTCTGGACTATGATAGCAACCTTATTATGCAAAAGGCTTTGAGCCTCTATATCGATAATGGTATGTATCTGACCAATAAAAAGCGACTCCTCGCTAGAAAAAAAGAGGAAGAAGAAAATCTGAAGACTTTGATGGATCAGTCTTCTCTTCTACCTTATCTGACCCTGACCCACGATGGGGTCCTAGTAGATCTTCATCAGGTCAAATCTCTTGCTGCCTTAAAACACAGTGGACTCTCTCTTGATTTCTTTGAAGCAGCCTACATTACTCCTTGTCCCTATCAACTAGCAAAAATCCAATCAGCAGATGTTGCCAAAGTTTTACCAAAGCTGACGCCTTTTTTTGAAAGAGAAACCCTCGTATAGACTATACGAGGGTCTTCTTATTTCTTTAAGTGCTCATAGACAAGTTTGGCATTTTGAAGGCCAATCCGATAGTCGATGCGAATTAAGCGAATCGCTTCCATCTCTGGTTCTTTGAGGTACTTCTCTTTTTGTTCCTTGGAGATGCTACCTGGTTTTAGAAGATAATAGGTGAATTGATTTCTAACTTTAGTAAGCTCTACTTGAAGGGTGAAATAAAGTCCAAATAAGACAATAACAACTCCCATTAGGATGAGATCGTTTGACATGATTGTTGCTTCCTTTTTCTGTTCTTTTCTTTATTTTACAGCTTTCAAGCAAGAAAAACAAGAGGCTGGGACAAAAGTCCTAGCCTCTTAATTGTTTTTGGATTGTCGAGCAAG
>JAPJPE010000047.1 GCA_030825825.1 Streptococcus sp.
GGTGTTTGACTTCCACATGGACGGATTGAACGCCATCTGTAGCATCGCGTTTCAAAGCAGCAGGCACTCCAGTTGTTTGGAAGTCTTCAAAGATATTCCAGCTTGGTTCAATGGCATCCAAGCTGACATATTCCATCATATTGGCAAAGCTTTCATTCAACCAGAGATCATCCCACCATTTCATGGTCACGAGGTTTCCGAACCATTGGTGAGCCAATTCGTGAGCCACCACCAAGGCTACTGTTTGACGGCTTTGGGCCGTAGAGTTTTCATCTACTAGAAGGTAGACTTCACGGTAGGTTACCAAGCCCCAGTTTTCCATCGCTCCTGAAGAGAAGTCTGGAAGGGCGATATGAAGGGATTGAGGGATTGGATACTTCACGCCATAGTAGTCTTCATAAAATTCAATAGCACGTACGGCAATATCCAATGAGAAGTCCAAGTTTTCTAATGGGTGAGCTTTGGTAGAGTAGACACCGACTAGGGTTCCATTCTTGGTCTTAGCTGTCACTCCTTGAAGATCTCCAGCAGCAAAGGCCAAGAGATAAGAAGACATCCGTGGAGTCGTATCAAACTTCCAAATTCCTGTTTCTTTGCGGTTTTCCACATCGATTTCAGGCATATTTGAAAGGGCGATTTCACCTTCTTCTTGGTCAAATTTCAAAGAAAGATCGAAAGTTGCTTTGGCTTCAGGCTCGTCCACACTTGGAAAAGCTTCACGCGCAAAATGGCTCTCAAACTGGGTAGAGAGGACTTCCTTCTTCACGCCATCAATGCTGTAGTAAGATGGGTAAATCCCAGTCATATTGTCAGTGATCTTACCAGAATAGGTCAGAGTAACTGTCACTTGACCTGTGCCTTCCAATTCAACATAAACTGCTTCATTGGCATCATCCACCGTAAATGGACGGGCTTGACCGGCTACTTCTACTGTTTCAATGGTCAAATCTTTTTGGTGAAGCGAGATCTTTTCCGCCTTGGCTTGACCTGTGATCACCACACGACCGCTAAAGGTCTTGGTTTTACGACTTAAATCCAAAAACACTTCATAATGTTCTGGAACGAATGTTTCTACAAAATGTGCAACTGCTTGCATAATTTCCTCCTTTAAATGTTTCACGCTTTTCCAATCAAAAGCCCTAATAAAACTATTTTATCACAAAGTTGGGATAAAAGAAAAGACAAGCATGACAATGCCTGTCTGAGATCGAAAAGACTCCAAGATCTTACATTTCGATAATTTTACCTGTTTCAAAGTAAACTACCCATTCACAGATATTTTTTGCATAATCTCCGATGCGTTCCAAGAAGTTGATCACCTGGAAATAATCACGACCCGTCACGATGGACTCTGGATTTTTCCGAATTTCTTCTGTTGCTAATTCTTGGATGCTATCGAAGTAATGGTTGATGACTTCATCTCGTGAAGCAACTTCATAGGCCAAATCCACATCGCCTTTGAGGTAAACATCTAGTGTCGCTTCGACAAAATCTTTGACTTCACGGCCCATCTTGCTGATTTCTTCCTCAACAGATTGGATACGGACTTCCCCTTTCATGCGAATCGTTGCCTTGGCAATCGATACTGCGTGGTCACCCATCCGCTCTAAGTCAGAGACCGCTTTTAAGACAGTCATCACGACACGAAGGTCTTGTGAAACGGGCTGTTGAAGGGCAATAATCTCAAAGGATTTGCGCTCTAACTTCACTTCGTAGTCGTTGATCTCCGCATCATCTTCGATAACTTGGCGGGCCAATTCACGGTCATGGGTAACGAAAGCGCGGACCGTACGGTTGATCTGACTCAACACTTCATTTCCCATTGCATAAAACTGGTTATGCAACTTCTCTAAATCTTCTTCAAATTGAACTCGTAACATTTTATTTTCTTCCTATCCAAATTTACCAGAGACATAGTCTTCTGTTTCTTTCTTAGCTGGGTTCAAGAACATTTCATTGGTGTCATTGTACTCAATCAAATCGCCATCCAAGAAAAAGGCTGTTTTATCAGAAATCCGACTCGCTTGCTGCATGGAGCGTGTCACCAAGAGCATGGTGTAGCGGTCTTTTAGTCCATATAAGGTTTCTTCAATCTTACCAGCTGAAATCGGGTCCAGCGCTGAAGTTGGTTCATCCAAAAGAATAATCTTTGGACTGGTCGCAAGAACCCGCGCCACACAGACCCGCTGCTGCTGACCACCGGAAAGTCCGATAGCTGAATCATGCAGTCGATCCTTGACTTCATCCCAGATGGAAGCGCGTTTCAATGAGGTTTCAACTGCTTCATCTAAGACAGCCTTATCCTTGACACCATTAATCATCAACCCATAAGTCACATTATCATAAATGGACATTGGAAAGGGATTGGGCTGTTGGAAGACCATTCCGATTTCCTTACGCAATTCGACCGTATCGGTCCGTGGTCCGTAGATATTGTGACCGTTGTAGAGGACGGTCCCTGTGGTGGTGACCTCATGATTAAGGTCCCCCATGCGGTTAATGGCTTTTAAAAGGGTAGATTTCCCTGATCCTGAAGGACCAATCAAGGCTGTAATCTCCTTTGGAGCAAAATCCAAAGAGACACTATTCAAAGCCTTCTTTTTATTGTAATAAACCGACAAGTCCTTGACTTGCAAAATTGGTTCTGTCATTCTATTTTCCTTTTTGTTGTCATATTACTTTATCCAAAGTGACCCGATACATAATCGTTGGTCGATTGCAATTTCGCATTTTGGAAAATATTCGAAGTCTTATCGTACTCGATGAGGTTTCCAAGGTAGAAGAAACCAGTATAATCACTAGCACGGGCTGCTTGTTGCATGCTGTGGGTCACGATGACAATAGTATAATCCTTCTTCAACTCAAGCATGGTTTCTTCTAATTGCGCTGTCGCAATCGGATCAAGCGCTGAAGCTGGCTCATCCATGAGTAAGATATCTGGCTTCACAGAGATGGCCCGTGCGATACAGAGCCGTTGCTGTTGGCCACCTGAAAGTGTCAGAGCTGATTTGTGAAGATCATCCTTGACCTGATCCCATAGAGCTGCCTGTTTCAAAGAAGTTTCGACCAATTCGTCCAAGACCTTCTTGTCTTTCACACCAGCACGTTCATGCGGGAAGGTGATATTTTTGTATATTGATTTGGCAAAAGGATTGGGCCGTTGGAAAACCATCCCGATGTGCTTGCGCATTTCATAGACATTGATATCTGGACGGTTAACATCGATTCCTTCATACCAAATTTCACCCGTAACACGCGCAATATCGATGGTATCATTCATCCGGTTCAAACTACGAAGGTAGGTTGATTTCCCAGATCCTGAAGGACCGATCAAGGCTGTAATCTTATTCTTTTCAAACTGCATGTCGACGCCTTTAATGGACTCGTTCGTTCCATAATAGACATGCAAATCTTTAGTCGATAGGACCACCTTTTCTTCAGGAAAAGTAATGATGTGTCTCTCATCCCAATTGTATTTTGACATTTCTTCTCCTTTAAGCAGATGTTAGTTTTTTATGGAGGTAACTTCCGAGTTTGCGGGCTCCAAAGTTAAAGATCAAGATAAAGATTAAAAGAACGGCGGCAGAACCGGCTGAAACTTCGATCGAGTCTGGAATGGTTCCTTCACTGTTGACCTTCCAGATATGGACAGCCAAGGTTTCAGCCTGACGGAAGATCGAAATCGGACTGGTCACACTAAAGACATTCCAGTTTGACCAATCAAGGGCTGGAGCCGATTGACCTGCAGTATAGATCAAGGCAGCAGCTTCCCCAAAGATCCGTCCAGAGGCCAAGACGACCCCAGTGATAATACTTGGAAGAGCTTCTGGTACCACGACATGAATCACAGTTTCCCAGCGAGACAAGCCCAGAGCTAGACCTGCTTCGCGCTGTGTATGGTGGACGTGCTGCAAGCTATCTTCGATATTGCGGGTCATCTGTGGCAGGTTAAAGACGGTCAAGGCCAAGGCCCCTGAAATGATCGAAAATCCGTATTTGAACTGGACAACGAAAACCAAGTAACCAAAGAGACCTACAACGACAGATGGCAAAGAAGACAAGATTTCAATACAGGTACGAACCAAATTGGTCAAGCGACCTTTTTTAGCATACTCAGAGAGGTAAATCCCAGCTCCAAGAGAAAGTGGGAAGGAAATCACCAAGGTAATGACCAAGAGGAAAAACGAATTATACAATTGAATTCCGATCCCTCCTCCTGCTTGGTAAGAAGAAGATTTCCCAGTCAAGAAGTGCCAAGATACATGGGGCAAGCCACGGACCAAGATATAAAGGATCAATGAGGCAAGAATCGCAACGATGATCCCTGAAATAGCATACAGCACTCCTGTGGCAATTTTATCCATTCGTTTAGCGTGCATAGTTCTTCTTACCTCTTTCTTTCGTAATCAGTTTAATCACACTGTTAAAGGCAAGACTCATGAGGAGCAATACCAAGGCGAGTGACCAAAGAACATTGTTATTGACCGTACCCATGACGGTATTTCCGATTCCCATGGTCAAAATAGAGGTGAGGGTGGAAGCTGGTGTTGTGAGCGAGGTTGGTACCACTGCCGAGTTTCCGACCACCATCTGGATAGCCAAGGCTTCCCCGAAGGCACGCGCCATACCAAAGACAACCGCTGTAAAGATTCCAGAGCGGGCTGCCTTGAGCGTGACATGCCAAATGGTTTGCCAGCGGGTCGCACCCATGGCCATACTAGCTTCCCGGTAATGACGGGGCACAGCTCGGAGGCTATCGGTCGTCATAAAGGTGACAGTTGGCAGGATCATAACAAAGAGGACAAAGACCCCTGAGAGAATCCCAAAACCAGTCCCTCCAAAGAGACTACGCGTAAATGGGACGACCACTTGAAGGCCAATGAATCCGTAAACAACTGAAGGAATCCCCACCAAAAGCTCAATCGCTGGTTGCAAGAAACGAGCTCCTTTTGGGGAGACTTCTGTCATGAAAACTGCTGCACCAATGGCAAACGGCGTTGCCAAGAGGGCAGAAAGCAAGGTTACAATAAAGGAACCTAGAATCATTGGTAGGGCTCCGAATTCCTTTGCAGCAGGATTCCAAGAGCTCCCAAATAGAAAACTAAAGATATTGACTTTATTGACAAAGAAAGTCGATAAACCTTTTTGGGCCACGAAAATCAAAATCATGGCAACGACCACGACAATCAAACTCATGCATAGAAAAGTAATGGTTTTCCCAAATTTTTCTAGGCGGGAGTTTTTTGATTTCGTCAGCATTTTTTTTGCTACTTCGTTCATTTTTTACCTAATTCTTTTATTTTTTTGTCACATTCCCTTTTAAATCACGGGTGACTTTCATGTCATTGATCGGGATATAACCCATCTTGCCAACAACTTTTTGCTGAACCTCATCGGTCATCATGTAGTCAATGAATTTTTTAGATAACTCATTGGGTTTTCCCTTAGTATACATGTGTTCGTAGGACCAGATTGGCCAGTTATTGTTGACGACATTGGCTTTGGTTGGTTGATAGCCATTGAGCTTCATTGTTTTGACACTGCTGTCCAAGTAGGTAAAGGCAAGATAAGAGATGGCTCCTGGCGTTTGAGAAACAATATTTTTCACCATTCCGTTTGAGTCTTGCTCTTGGGCCTGCTTGGGTTGTTTGCCATCCATGATAATGGCATCAAAGACAGCTCGGCTACCAGAACCAACCGCCCGGTTCACAATCGTGATTTCAAGATCTGGACCTCCCAATTGCTTCCAGTTGGTATATTCACCCGTAAAGATCTTTCGCAATTGCTCAGTTGTCAAATTGTCGATTGAAATATTTTTATTAGCAATGATGGCTGTCCCTGCTACGGCTACCTGATGGTCGACCAGACTAGAGGCATCAATCCCAGATTTTTCCTCCGCAAACAAGTCACTATTTCCGATGTCCACAGCGCCTGATTGAACTTGTGAAAGTCCTGTACCAGAACCTCCTCCTTGTACATTCACAATCTTACCAGGATGTTCTTCAATGTAGCGATCTACCACTCCTTCAACCAAGGGTTGCAAGGCAGTGGATCCAACAGCAGTGATGGATTCTCCGCGATTGATCCAAGAAGCACAAGCAGATAAACTTCCTGCTAATGCAATCGTCGCTAGTCCTAGGATCAGCTTTTTAGACTTTTTCAAATCATGTCTCCTTGATATTCACTATTTCACTTATGATTTTGACAAGTTTTTTTCAAAAAAACTGTACTTCCACTATATCATAGAACGGGTTCTTTGCCCAGCATTTTACCTAAAACGAAGCCCCTTTGGATAGAAATTTTTCAGGGTTTGCCCGGTCACTTTGGCAAAGCCCAAACCATTGCCTTCTACAAGGACCTGGTACCATCCATTTGGATGCGTTTCCTTCAATTGAACTGTCTCTCCCGCCACATAATGAACAAAGTCCTCAGGCGTGATCGAAACAGTCTCTTTGACTTCACTCGGTTTCAGAGCTAGACCAAGCGCAAAACTAGGTTCAAATCGATTTTTCTTGAAGGTTCCTAGGTGCAAGCCATTGCGGGCAATTTTTACTTTGCGCAAATCTGGTAAACCAAGTGGAACCAAGTAGAGTTCATCCCCAAAGGTTTCAAGGATTCCTTCTAGAGTGATCTTCAAGTGTTTCTTAGAAAACTCCTGCCACCATTTCTTTTGCTCCGCAGATAATTGGTCCTTTTTGGAAGGGATTTTGGCAGGACGATTCTCTCCTAGATAACGGAATTTAGCAACAAATTGTCCCTCCCCTTTAAAGAGATGAGGATACATGCGCGCCGTTTCTGGATGGTCAATGCCTTCTGCCATACCATTGATCTTCTCGATCGTTTCCAATTCTAGATCAAAATTATCTAAGAGCCAGGATACGATCTCTTCATTTTCCTCAGGAGCCCAGGTACAGGTTGAATAAACCAAGGAACCACCTGGAACCAACATCTTGAGAGCATCCTCCAGAATTTCTCTTTGAAGAAGACTACACTCTCGAGGATATTCGACAGACCAATAGTCCATGGCATCTAGTTGCTTACGAAACATCCCCTCACCCGAACAAGGAGCATCTAATACAATCAGATCAAAAAAGCCTGAGAAAACTTTGGCCAGACGATCGGCTGACTCATTGGTTACCAATACATTTCGGGCACCGAAGCGTTCGACATTCTCTACGAGAATTTTCGAGCGTCCCTTGTGGATTTCATTGGAGACCAAGAGTCCTTGATTGTCCAAATAAGACAAGAGTTGCGTCGTCTTACCACCAGGTGCTGCGGCTAAGTCTAGGACCTTCATCCCAGGCTTTGGCTGGGCGACTTGGGCCACTATCTGAGCTGCTGGTTCTTGTGAATAGACCAAGCCCGTTGCGTGTTCGATGGATTTCCCTGAGACCTTTCCATAATGGCCCCAAGGAGTATTGGGAATCGGATCATCAAATACTTTTTGTGCTTCTTTCAAAGGATTGGTGCGAAAGGCTGCTACTGCTTCTTGATCAAAGGTCGCAAAAAAAGCAGCAGCATCCTCACCTAGAAGATGCTGGTATTTTTCTTTAAAACCATTGGGAAAATTCATTTAACTTCTCCCTTTCTTAAGATAGGTTTGAATTTCTGTTAACTTCACTTTTGGAACCATCATAATGGGTTCCACTGACTGGTAATTAGGTTTATCTCCATTTAGATTTAAAACGGTATAGCCCAACTGTTCCCCCATGATCGCAGCTGCAGCATAATCCCAGGGCCAGATGTAGCTAAAATAAGCTAGAATCCCACCTGAGAGAATTTTTGAAAAACTAATACCGGCACTTCCGTAGACCCGAATGCCAAGAGAATCCATACCAAGATCGGCCATGCCCCAGTCATTTTTCTCAAGCATGCCGACATTTGAAGCAATCAGAAAGTTTTCCAGAGGTTGGTCCACAAAGGGTGTCAGTTCAACCTCATTGCGATAAACAGGGAATTCTCCACCCCCGTAAAAAAGGTGATCCCGCATCACATCGTAGATCAGGCCAAACTGACCAATTCCGTCTTCAAAATAGGCCACCATCACCGCAAAATCTTCCTTTTGGGTCACAAAATTATTGGTCCCATCAATAGGATCAATTACCCAAACGGATCCTTCTGAAATCGGTGAACGAAGGCCATTTTCCTCCGCAAAAATCCGATCTTCTGGGTAGCGATGTGTGATTTTTTCAACCAAATCCTTTTGAACCTGTTGGTCCATCTGGGTGACTAAATCTGTCGGCCCAGTCTTTTTTGAGATCATCAAGTCATCATGGAGATGAAGACGCAAGTAGTCTCCAGCCTCTAAAACGATTTGTTTGGCAAACTCTAATTTATTCTTCAAGAGAAAACCATCCTTCCTCTTTTTGCTTTGCAGTCTGGGTCGCACGATAGAGAGAATAACCGCTCACTTCTTCGAACTCCCGTCCAAGACGCTTTTCTTCTCCGATACTAGGCACGACCTTCTTAAAAGCTCGGTAGGCTTCCATGTATTTTTTGGCTTCTACCTTACTTTCATAGGCTTCTTCAACTTTATTGAAAAAAGAAAGCACTGAAGCAAGCTCTTCAGTGCTCCACGATAAGTCCAGTGGGTAACTATAATTTTTTTGCATTCGACATACTTCTTAGTTTATTTCTGCTCTTAGAGTGGCAGAGCGTAACTCTTGTTTGCGATAACTCCGTGGCAAGAAGGCCCGAATTTCATCTTCGTTAAAGCCAATCTGCATGCGTTTGTTATCTAAAATAATCGGTCTCCGCAAGAGACTAGGATTTTCCTCAATCAGATGGATCAAGGCCGAGATGGATAAATCTTCAACATCAACATCCAATTTTTGAAAAATTTTTGAACGAGTTGAAATAATGTCGTCTGTTCCGTTTTCGGTCAAGGCCAATATACTTGTCAACTCCTGTTTGCTCAAAGGACTTGTCATAATATTGTGTTCTTTAAATGGAACATCGTGCTTTTTTAACCAAGCCCGAGCTTTTCGACATGATGTACAACTCGGTGATAAAAATAATGTAATCATGTGGTTCACTTCTTTTTTTATATATAACTATCTGACTCTATTATACAAAAAAAATAGGTGCTTGAAAAGCGCTTTTTTGATTTCTCGACGATTTTTCTGAATTTCAGT
>JAPJPE010000048.1 GCA_030825825.1 Streptococcus sp.
GACGACGAAATCGAATTCTAACGAATTACCGATTTCTGTCCCACTCTCTTTTCTTCCTTATAACCAACCCTTTTCTTGGGCAACCCTTGCTGCCTCCGTCCGATTTTCCGCATCCAATTTGGTCAAAATAGCCGACATGTAATTGCGGATAGTTCCGTTTGAAAGAAATAAGCGATCGGCAATTTCTTGGTTAGAAGCCCCTTTAGCGACTTCTTTTAGGACCGCTTGCTCCTGAGGGCTTAGAGGATTGGGATGGGTCAAGATTCCTTCCATTAATTCCGGTGAATATTCTTTTTGCCCTGCTAAAACTGCATGAAGAGTCGCCATCAAATCTGTAATGCGACGTTCTTTTAAGACATAGGCATCGACTCCGGCCTTGAGGGCCCTCTCAAAGTAACCCGGCCGCTTAAAAGTGGTAACAATGACAACCTTGAGCTGGGGTTGTTGACGTTTGACCCATTCCAACACTTCTAGTCCTGTTTTGATGGGCATCTCAATATCTAAGATAGCAATATCAACTGGATGGGTTTCTAGTAAGTGAATGGCTTCTTGCCCATCTCCAGCCTGCAAGACTTCTTCTACATCTTCTTGTAAAAGCAAGAGCTGACAAAGGGCATCGCGCAACATACTTTGGTCTTCTGCAACTAATAAGCGCATCTTATTTCCTTTCTTGATAGGGAATCCGTATTTCTATCCGGGTTGGCTTGTGACGACGACTGATCTCCAGCTCTCCTCCCAACAAGGCAATCCGTTCGCGAATCGAGTGCAGATCCATATCGGAGACCTTATCAAAGCCGATGCCATTGTCTTCTGCGACCATTTCCACCCCCGTCTCGGTGGAGCGATAAGTGAGAAGGGCTTGCGTCGCTTTGGCATGTTTGATCATATTAGTAGCTAATTCCAGAGATACCATGGCTAGAGTAGACTCTAATATTGGCGAGATACTAGCCGTATCGAGTTCATTCTGAATCTCTACTTGAATCTGAGCCACTTCTAGCATTTGCTTGACAGTTTCTAACTCTCTTGCCAGGGTTCGCTGCTTCAAGTTCTCCACAATCTCTCGGACTTGGTGCATGGACTCTTGACTGATGGTTTGAATCTCTTGGACCTGCTCCTGCGCCTTCTCAACCTGACCCAATGCTAAGAATTGATCAGCTAAGTCTGCCTTGACACTCAGCATAGCAAAGGTGTGGCCCAGACTGTCATGTAGATCACGGCCAATCCGATGGCGCTCGTTTTCTGCTAGTAAGAGATTGATCTGGGCATTTTGCTTGGCATGGTCAGCTTTCAATTCTTCCACCATCTCCATCCGAACCATACTAAAGGTCATAATCGCGATAAACAAAGAGACGATCAGGACAAAAAGCCAATCATTTTCTCTCATATCCCTATTAAATAACAAGGCTCCCAAAAGAATCAGTTGTGATCCAAAGGCCGTCCAAAGAAAGGGCGAGCGAAAATTGTGGATTCTAAAACGATAAACTAAAATATTGCTTAGATAATAGTAAAACCAACAAAAGCCTGTCCCAATAAATAGGGTATTTCCTCCTATGTAAGCCAACAAATAAATCCAAAAAATCCAGGTCAGCGTCCTATTTTCAGTAATGAGGATTCCTAGATAGCTCATCATAAAGAAGAGAGCTAAAAAGAAATGCCACCAGGGAATCTGCCCCAAGAAGATACTAGCAAAGGGAAAGACCATAAAGATTAGGCCTACGTAAAACATATGGTGAATATGTTTGAGTTTTTCAATCATGCACGAACCTCAGAATGACGACGATAGACGATGACAAGAGTAAACAAGACCAGGGTAAACAAGGTTAAATAGAGACTAGCAAAGACATTCACCTGCCCCTTGTTTAAAAAGGTCTTGATCAGTTCCATCAATTGATAGGTTGGCAGGCATTTGCCAATAGCTTGCATCCATTCTGGAAAGAGGCTAATCGGCATCCAAAGGCCACCCATGACAGCCAGCCCCATGTAAAGGAGATTACCCACAACAGACATCAATTGACTAGAAGGAAGCAGGGTCAAAACCAGACCGAGAGCCACAAACGCTAGGCTTCCTAGGATGAGAATAAAGGCCGACAAAATCCAATCTTGCAGGGACATATTCACATGCCGCACCACATGACCCACGGTAAAGACGACCCCAATGGATAGGAGAAAGTCTACAAAGAGACCCGCAACCTTTATTAGATAATATTCTACCATAGATACCGGAGTATGGCGCAAGACTTTTTGCCAATTATTGAGTCGATCGGTTTCAAGAACTGTTGGAAAGGAAAATAGAGCCGTAGACATCATGGAAAAAGCCGTCATGGAGAGGAGATAATCCCTCATAAAGTGAGCGGGCGCACCTGGTGTGTCCTGGTACATCCCTGAAAAGAAGAGATAAAAGGCCGTGGGCATCCCTATTGATAATAAATAATAAATGGCTTGGCGTCTGGTCAAATGCCACTCAACCACGCCGAGAGCTTTCATGCGTTTCATCTTCTCTACCTACTTCCTTTGTATTTTCAAAAATAGAATCCAATAAACTTCGATTGGTCACTTCGATCTCTTGGATCGAACAGCCTTCTTCTTGCAATCGAGTCCACAAACGATTGGCATCGCCTGTCACAACTTGGAGGGCATCAGGTTTGACCGTCACTTGACCAATTCCGTCCATCCCTGCCACTAGAGCTTGGTATCGCAAAGGCAGGGTAAAATGTTTTTCTACCTCTTCACTTCTCATAGCTAGTGGCGTCGTATCTCGAAGCAAACGTCCCTGGTGTAAGACCAGGATCCGGTCAGCTGTATGCTCTACTTCCTCAATGTAATGGGAAGAATAGACAATAGTGACGCCTTGTTCCTTTAAATCCCCGACAATCTCCCAAAAGCGTTGGCGAGTGGACGTATCCATGGCAGCCGTTGGCTCATCCAAAAACAGGAGACTGGGACGACCAATCAAGGTCAGGACAAAGGATAGGAGACGTTTTTGCCCACCAGACAGTTTACTGGCCAATTGTTTCTTTTGTTCTAGACTAAAACGCAATAGCTCATCGATTTCATTGACCGTTAAGGGATTGGGATAAATGGAGCGAAAGAAGTTGATCAGTTCCTGAACAGTTAACTTTTGAACGACGGCATTCTCTTGAGGGAGATAAGAGACACTAGCCTTTAATCGAGGATGACCAGGAGCCTTCCCTTCTACTTCAATGATTCCAGACGTCACCTTCCTATCCCCTAGGAGGCAATTCATCAAGGTCGTCTTCCCTGCTCCGTTAGGCCCGATCAAGGCCAGACAATCCCCCCGTTCAACCGCAAAAGAAAGATCTTCTAGAATCACTTTTCCTTTGATCCTTTTTTTCAAGTTTTCTACTCTAATGACACTCATGAGATTCTCCTTTCAACCAGGCTTGACCAGCTGGCATGATGACAAAAACAACCAAGTTCACTCCCGTTTTTTTCATTGCACCATTTCCTTTTTAACAGCCTTGAGCATTTTCAATCCTTCTTGAACCGCCCAGCTCATGATGCCAAGCCCAGCAAATAATTCCCAAGGGAAATGGTAATAGAGGCTATCATTCTTTGAAAAGATCAAATAGACGACCATTCCAACCACTGTTAACGTAAACACCTTAAATAACCATTGTTTCATTTTTCTTTCCTCTTACTTTCTGACTTTATTATATGAAAAGAAAATAACGGCTACTAGATGATTTTGTCACTGGCTGACATGACAAATGTCACTAAAAAAAGCCAAGTGATTTCACTCGACTTTTTCTCTTCTTACTGGCCTTCTTCTTTCATGCCATGCAACTTCAGGGCCTTGATCAAGGCATCCGCCTTCATATTCTTCAAGTCATTGAGACCAGCATCTTTGAAGTAAGAAATTTCTTTTAGAGACTTGGTATCAATTTGGTTGAGGTCAATCACACTGGTTGAGAGCAATTTCTTCTCTGGTGTAACACTATATTCCAAGCTAAAACCAGGAACGTTTTTTAACTTCTTGTAGTCTTCATTTTGTTCCAACAAAGCTTGAATGGCTGCTGTTAGTTCTTCAGGTGACTTCTCTGCTGCGATAGTCCCAAGTTGTTGGGGTAGATCAGCTGTCACTTCGATACGAAGGTTTTCAACCTTATCTCCCTTTGATTTGATGATATCCCGGTGTTTTGTTCCCTTGATATCTCCAACTAAGGTTGTGGTTTTTTCTTCATTTTTTACTTCTTTTTTAACAGAGGAACTGCTAGATGAGCTAGCGGGTGTTGTTTTCTTTGTTTGGGATTGCGAACAACCAGTCAATACCAAAATGGCTAGCCCAAGGGTTACAAAAAATTTCTTCATTTTTATAACTCTCCTTTCACATACTGTTATCAGTATAACATATCGCGTCTTTCTTGTCTAAAAACTCCACTTTTCAAACCATTTCCCCCTCATTTCAAGCCCTTCATTTTGAATAAAAAACTGATGAATTTGATACTTTTTGCAAAGTCCCCTTTTCTCCACTAATAAAGCCTCAATGGAGGATTCACTTCCGTCTCAATTTCTCCAAATCATATCGATTTCATAGGGAATCTCCTCCTTTTTCTATCTAAAAAAAAGGTTCCGAAAGGAACCTTCTGTTCAATTATTCTACACTAAACAAGTATGGGTAGACTGGTTGGCCACCTTGGTGGATTTCCACTTCTACATCCTCATACTTCTCAGCAAGGGCTTGGGCCAATTCGTTTGCCAACTCCTCACTGCCCTCTTCACCGACATAGATGGTCACAATTTCACTATCTTCGTCCAACATATGAGCGAATGTTTCTTCCAAGGTTTCCATCATATCTGGGTTTGAAACGACGATCTTACCATCGACCATTCCAAGATTGTCATTTTCATGGATTTCAAGGCCGTCGATAGTGGTATCGCGAACCGCTGTCGTCACACTACCAGACACAACATCGCCCAATGAAGCGCTCATGCGTTCGTAGTTTTCTTCGATCGATTTGCTTTCATCAAAGGCAAGAAGACTGGTCAATCCTTGAGGGATGGTCTTTGTCTCTACAACTGCTGCTGGTTGATCAATCACTTCTGCTGCAGATTGAGCGGCCATCAAGATATTTTTGTTGTTTGGCAAGATAATGATGTTGCGCGCATTCAACTCTTCAACCGCTTTGACAAAGTCTTCTGTTGATGGGTTCATGGTTTGACCACCAGAGATGATGTAATCCACCCCTTGCGCTTTAAAGATATCAGCCAATCCGTCACCCGCAACGACTGCAATGATGGCATATTCTTTTTCTTCAACTGGTTTGGCTTGACGTTCTTCTTTTTCAACTTGCGCTTCGTGTTGGTTACGCATGTTGTCGACTTTTACCTTGACCAAGCTTCCGTACTTAAGACCTTCTTGCATGACAAGACCTGGGTCTTCTGTATGGACGTGAACTTTGACAATCTCATCGTCATTCACCACCAATAGGGAATCCCCAAGGTTGTTCAAATAGTTACGGAATTCATCGTAATCGAAGTCTTTGACATAGGTTGGACCTTGTTTCAAAGCGACCATGATTTCTGTACAGTAACCAAACTTGATGTCTTCAGTTGCGACATGGCCAGCGACTGACTTGTGGTGTTCTGCATTGATCATTTCTGACATGGTTGCAGGTGTTGCTTGGAACTCTTCAGAAGCGATGAATTCTCCTGTCAAGGCTGACAAGAATCCTTCATAGATGAAGACCAAACCTTGACCACCAGAGTCTACCACACCAACTTCTTTCAAGACCGGCAACATATCTAGAGTCTTCGCAAGAGCTGTTTTAGCGCCTTCAAGAGCTGCACGCATGACTTCTACCGCATCATTGGTAGATTCTGCTTTTTTCTTGGCACCGATGGCTGCCCCACGAGAAACCGTCAAAATGGTACCTTCAACCGGCTTCATAACGGCTTTATAAGCGACTTCTACACCAGACTGGAAGGCTGCTGCAAGTGCTGCTCCATCCAATTCTTCTTTGTCTTTGACACTTTGAGAAAATCCACGGAACAATTGAGAAGTGATGACTCCTGAGTTCCCACGCGCACCCATCAAGAGACCTTTAGCGAAGATCCCTGCTGCTTCTCCAACAGTTGAAGCAGAACGGTCCGATACTTCTTTGGCCCCATTTTCGATGGTCATTCCCATATTGGTTCCTGTATCTCCATCTGGTACAGGAAAGACGTTCAAAGAGTTTACATATTCCGCTTGTTTATTTAAGCGCGTAGCCCCCGCTTGAACCATTTCTTGAAATAAACTTGTAGTAATATTAGCCACGATTATTCTCCCACAATCTTGATATTTTGAATATAGACATTCACAGTATCCGTAGTGATTCCAAGTTGATTTTCCAAACTAAATTTCACACGTTCTTGAATATTTTTTGAGACTTCGCTAATCTTTGTTCCATAGCTCAAAACAGTGTAAACATCAACTGCGATAGTTCCTGCTTCCGTTGTTTTGACAACAACACCTTTAGAGAAGTTTTCTTTCCCTAGGAGGGCTTGGAAATTATCTTTGATCGCATTTTTGCTGGCCATTCCAACCACACCGAAGATCTCAGTAGCGGCACCGCCTACAACAGTTGCGATAACCTCATCAGTCAATTCAATTTGACCGTCCTTTGTATTGATTTTTACTGTCATAATTTCTACCTCAAAAGTATTTTATATTCTATTCTACCATAAAAGAGATCAACTGTAAAAGGGTAGGGACTATTCTTCTCCCGCTGTGACAGCTGTCTCTAGAGAAAAAGAAAAGGGAGTGGGAAAGAACTCCGTAAAATAAAAAAAGTTGAAAAGGTTCCCCAAACCTTTTCAATTTTTCCACCCCCGCACAGTTGATTAGGAAGTACGAATGTTTCAAACATGAGTAGTTCCAATCAACCACTGCGTCATGCTACTATTCCTATCAAAAGCGAAGGCTGGACACTTTATGCCCAGCCTTCTTTCTTTATTAAACGCGTTCTACTTTACCAGATTTCAATGCACGAGCTGAAGCCCAAACTTTTTTAGGTTTACCATCGATAAGGACAGTTACTTTTTGAAGGTTTGGTTTTACGGCACGTTTTGTTTGGTTCATAGCGTGTGAACGGTTGTTACCTGATACAGTCTTACGACCTGTGAAATAACATACTTTAGCCATTTCTGTGTTTCCTCCTATTAGATCTAATATAACGGATGTGCTAGCACCACATACCGTACTATATTACCAAAAAAAATCTCTCTTGGCAAGCTTTTGGCCAAAGTTTTTCATTTCCGACTTAAGAAAACGAATTCGCTCCGACATAGATAATTTCCAGATTTCCTAAGGAAACATCGCCCGTAATGTAGAAATCCTTGCTAGTAAGAGCACTTGGATTTTCCTGATGTTGGATCGCTGAGAGGGAATTATCCACATTTACATGGACGCGCCAATCGCTTGGTACATAGAGGCTCAGACTCCCAAGGGAAACATCGACAACAAACTGAGCAGAAGGACCCTCAATCCGGCAATTATCAAAATAAACCGATGCTTCTCCCATACTCACATCTGCACTTCCGTGGGTAAAGTGTTGGTCATTGAGATATTTTGTCACTGTTGAAAAAGTGACATCGATGTCATTGCCATCCGACTTATTCATGGATCCAGCAGAATAGGAAGCTAGGCGGGCTTTTGTTTTCTTAGAGGGTTTAAACAAAATGTTGAGCCCAATCACAGCGAGAATTGAGGAAAGGATGACAACTGAATTTGAAACTGGGAGGAAATGGTATTGCCCATTGAGACAAAAGAGGGCTAAAAGTCCATAGATGAAGCCCCAACCAAAATGGCGTTTTAAGAAACTAGAGAGGGACAGGACGGCAAGCAAGGTAACCCAAGCTAAGGTCCAGATGCTGATGTCCCATTTTACAAAATAGCCCTGTAAAAGGATTAAGGCTGCTAAAAGGATTAAGAATACTCCGATTAATTTTTTTCTCATGATATTACCTCATTTCATTTAGTCGTTCTTTTAAGAGTTGATAGTAGCGTCTAGATACGTGAACCTGCTTATGGGTCTGGTAGAAATTGACCGTGCTGGTCCCTGAAAAAGACTTTTCCAGAGAATAGATCTGCTTGGCGTTGACAATGGTGGATTTGGATATCCGACAAAAGGCGATGGGAAGCAGCTCCTCCAACTCGTAGAGCTTCTGCTTGACCTCATAGGCCTCGTCCTTGGTGTGCCCAAAAATCTTCTCCCCGTCCGTCTCAAAAAAGAGGATCGATGCCACATCCAGAAAATACTCACTTCGATCCTTGTAAAAGGCCAAAGGAGCAACCTTTTGTTCGAGGATTCTCTCTTGCAGCTGGGTCAACTCCGGGGTCAAGCGCGGAGCTCGAATCAAGATCTCAGGCTCGTCCATAGATGGATCCAATTCGATTCTAACTTTCATAAAACTCCTTTCCCAACGTTTTGATAGTACCATTATAACAGCTGTTGAAAACAAAACAAGGGCTTTTCAGTAAGTGGCACGTTTTCCCCATCAAGAGGTAGTTTTTGAGAAGTAAAAAAGCTGATCAAGTGACCAGCCCTCCTTTATTTATTGCTTTCCTTGTCCGGTAAAAGAAAACTAAGACCTACGCAAGCGAGCACACCTGCTGTGATGACCAGACCATTTGAAACCGGCAGGACATCGTAAATCGCATTTGCGATCATAAATGCGATCAAGGCGCAGATAACACTTGCCTTGTAATCTTTTTTCAAGAGATTTTCAAGTGTAAAGAATGCAAATAAGAGAACAGGAAATAGGGGCCAGATGTTCACATCGAGCTTTGGAAAACCAACCATTCCCATTGTGACAACCGCAAGAGCAACCAAAATAAATCCAAGTCCAAGTAGTTTTTTCATCATCATATACCTCATTTTGATTATTCGGAAGTATTTCTTCCTTTGATGATTCTATGATAGCAGAGAGCTCCTACGGAGACAAGGACTTTTGACTAAGTGGTCAAAAATGGCGCCTATGTGGTCAAAAGAAGGAGCGAGACCGAACGAATATGTGATCACCATTATTCATCGTCTCGCTCCTTCAAAGCAGATTTTTTCTATGCCGATTGCAGGGATCGAACCTGTGACCTACGCGTTACGAGTGCGTTGCTCTAC
>JAPJPE010000049.1 GCA_030825825.1 Streptococcus sp.
ACGATTTCCATGTTGATTGGTTTGAAACAACCAACGCAAGGTGAAATCATCTATGAACCAGGTACGAAAATTGGTGTGGTCTTCCAGACTAGTGTCTTAGATGAGATGCTAACGGTTAGGGAAAATCTGACCATTCGTGCGAAACAGTATAAAGGCTTAAAACCTGATCGTGTGTCTGATCTTATTGATCGGCTAGGCCTATCAGCTTTCCAAAAGCAGAAATACGGGACGCTTTCAGGTGGTCAAAAGCGTCGGGTTGACATTGCGCGTGCTCTACTACACAGTCCAGACCTTTTGTTCTTAGATGAGCCAACGACAGGTTTAGACATTCAAACCCGGAAGTCCATTTGGGATTTGCTCTATCAATTGCAGAGAGAAGAGGGAATGACCGTTGTATTGACCACGCATTATCTTGACGAAGCAGATGAAGCTGATCAAATTTATATTGTAGACCATGGGGAAGTGATTGCTCAAGGATCGGCACTAGATATTAAGAGCCAGTATGCAAAAAATATCTTGAAGATTCGTTTCAAGGAGAGACAGCAGATAGAAAGTCTCAAATCTTCGGGAATGTCAGTAGAGCAACAAAGTCAATTGGAGTATATTTTTCAACCCAAGAGTGAAAGGGAAGCCATTGATTATCTGGCGCAAGTTAGAGATAATCTAGCCCATTTTGAGTTTCGTCCAGGGACCATGGATGATGCCTTTATTGCACTTACAGGAAGGGAGGTCCGCTAATGCTAGCCGTACTAAAGCGAAATTTTTTATTGTATTTTAGGAATCGTTCAGGAGTTTTCTTCTCCCTGTTGGGAGCCTTGATTTCCTTTGTTCTCTATATTATTTTTCTTCAAAAAAATCTGACAGATGCTTGGGCTCAGCTCCCAAATAGTGGTCCTGTGTTAAATAATTGGTTAATGAGTGGGACGCTGGCTGTGACAGGGATTACGACAAGTCTGGCTGCCCTGACTCAGTTAGTAAAGGACCGTGAACATCAAGTAGATCAGGATCTTTATTTATCGGATCAAGGAAAGTGGCGGTTACCATTTTCGTATCTAACGAGCGCAATCATCATCTCTTTTTTCATGCAAGTCCTTATGTATGTGCTGATGTGTGGCTATTTTAGAGAAGCTCCAGCACTATCTTTATTACCTGAAGTACTCCTCATCATGCTGTTTAGTAGCCTGCTTTCTAGTTTAGTGAATGCCATTTTTGTTTATTTTTTCCAATCCGTAGACAGTCTTGGAAAGTTTGCGACCATAGTGGGTACAGCTTCCGGTTTTTTGGTAGGGACTTATGTACCTTTAGGTGTTCTACCTGATTTTGCACAACTACTAATGAAATGTACTCCAGCAACTTATATTGCTGCACTTTATCGACAAGTACTCATGAAAGAAGCAGTGAGCGAAACCTTTAAGGGGCGAGATGATCTTCTTCGAGATTTTCAAGAAAAAATGGGCGTTCAGCTCAAATGGCAAGCTTTATTGACAAAGGAACAAACATACCTTATAGTGTTAGGAGGTATTCTTCTAGCTTTGGGGATTTGGGTTTCCTTAGCAAAAAGATCGAATAAAAGAAAGTAAGTGAGAATTGGAGTAGGAATGAAGATTCGTTTTGAGGAAAAACAGGATATCCCAGAAAACGACCCCTGTGTGGTCGTTCAAGCCAAGCAATTATCTGATCAAGCACGAGAGGTGATGGACTATCTCGAACAATTTTCGACAGTGAATCAAGTAGTGATTCCTATCAAAACAGATGATCATTTGATTATGGTGAAAATTGATGACATTATTCTAGCCGAGATTGATAAGAATCAGCTAACCATTTATACGACAGACAAAACGTTCACCGTCAGAGATACTTTGACAAATTTTCAACATCGGATTAATCGTCGTAATTTTTTACAGATATCACGCCACGCGGTGATGAATATCGACCATTTAGAATCGCTATCGGATAGTTTTTCAGGCAATATGATGGCTAAACTGACACGCGGAGTGAAATCAAGTGTCAGTCGGAAATATGTCAAATCCTTGATGGATTATTTAGGGGTATAGGAGAAAGTGATGAAACGAGTTATAGCTTATTTTGTATCTGGTATGAGGACAGGATCCTTCTTTTATTTGTGTTTGGTGTTATTATCCCATATCTATCCCAACATCGTCTATCCCGCTGTGAATGTACGCAACATCCTAGCGATCTTTTTAATGAGTGGAACAATGGGAGTTTTGACGTTCATTCTTGAGGAAGAAGAGTTTTTGACCTATAGTTTGCGTGTGGTCCTGCATTTAGTTGTGACAGCTACCATCTTAGCATTGACCTACTTATTTTTTGGCTGGGGGGCAGCCTTACGGAGCCCGATTCCTTGGTTGATCTTTCTAGCCATTTACGGCCTGATCTGGCTGTACCAGATTTGGCAACTCCATAAAAAAACTCAACGAATCAACCAAGCATTGTTGTATCGCAGAAAAGGGAAATAGTCCCAGAAAAAAGTGTATAAGAAAACCACGAAGTTTCGTATTAACTTCGTGGTTTTACTTTCTTAATAAGTCAAAACAAAGTATTTTTTCTTACCGCGACGGATAACGGTCAATTCATTTTCTAATTTATCGCTATCGCTCAAGACATAGTCAAGGTCTTGGATGCGGTCGCCGTTGACGTAGATAGCTCCATTTTGAACATCTTCGCGGGCTTGGCGTTTAGAATTCACTACACCAGCTGTGACCAAGAGTTCTACAATGTTGAGGTTGTCTTCTGCTTGGACCTGGTAGTTTGGCACACCACGAAGGCCTTGTTTGAGTTCTTTGACAGAAAGGTTTTTGATGTTTCCTGCAAAGAGTTGTTCGGTGATGTTGAGGGCTTCCTTGTAGGCTTCTTCGCCGTGGACGAGGGTAACCACTTCACGCGCCAAGATCTTTTGAGCCAAGCGTTCATGAGGAGCGGCCTCAAACTGTTTGCGGATCTCTTCAATCTCATCAAGTGACAAGAAAGTGAAGATCTTCAAGAAACGCACAGCATCCGCATCCATCACATTCATCCAGAATTGGTACATTTCGTATGGAGATGTTTTGTCTGCATTGAGCCAGACCGCATTACCTTCTGATTTACCGAATTTCTTACCAGTTGCATCTGTGATCAAAGGCACAGTCATAACATGACCAGTTTTATCTGCTTTACGACGCATCAACTCAGTACCGGCTGTCATGTTTCCCCATTGGTCAGATCCACCGATTTGAAGGGTTACATTGTGTTCTTGGTTGAGGACGTAGAAGTCATAGCCTTGCATGATTTGGTAGGCAAACTCTGTGTAAGAAATCCCTGTTTCAATCCGTTTTTTAACAGATTCTTTACTCATCATAGCATTGACCGTAAAGTATTTTCCGACATCACGAAGGAAGTCAATAAAGCTAATGCTTCCAAACCAATCGTAGTTATTGACCATTTCGGCTTTATTGTCCCCATTTTCAAAATCGAGGAAACGAGACAATTGCCCTTGAATAGAGCGAACCCATTCTTGTACAGTTTCTTTTGTTTGGAGACTACGTTCAGCATCTTTGAAGGACGGATCACCAATGAGACCAGTCGCACCGCCAACGAGCGCATAAGGTTTGTGGCCTGCTAGTTGAAGACGACGGCTCGTCAAGATGGCAACCAAGTGACCAAGGTGAAGGCTGTCAGCAGTTGGATCATAACCAGTATAATAAGAAACCTGACCTTCTTCCAGTGCTTTGCGCAAGGCTTCTTCATCCGTCGTTTGAAATACCAAACCACGCTCTTTTAGCTCATCAAAAATGTGCATGTGTCTTTTCTCCTTTATAAGTTTATTCATTTCTCTATTCTACCATAAACCACGGAAATGGCAATGCTTTCCATCATTTTCTTGTCCTTACCCAGGCAGAATGAGTGACGATTTCTACGCTCTTGTGATTGAAAACAAGGGGTCTAATCTGCTATAATATAGGGAACAAGGAGAAAGAATCAGTGAATCAATTAAAAGAGAAGCTGCAAGAGTTTTGGAAGAAAGTTCAAAAATTCTTTGCAAAGATGTATACAGAAACTCCGAATAAGGAAAAAAATGAGGAAAGTAGCTGGTCTGTCGGCGATATTTTTGCGACCTTTTTGCGAACCCTCAAACTCTTGTGGGATGTGATGATCGCCCTGTTCGTGTGCCTCTTTTTATTTGGCGCAGGGATCGGGATTGGTTATGCGGCGAGCCTCTTTAGCAATGTCAAGGTTCCAAAGACAGAAGAATTGGTCCAGCAGGTCCGCAACGTTAGCAGTGTTTCAAAACTGACTTATTCCGATAAGAGCTTGATTGCAGAAGTGGACAGTGATTTGATCCGCACGCCAGTAGCAGGAGATGCCATTTCAGACAATGTCAAGAAGGCTGTGATTGCTACTGAGGATGAGAATTTTGAAAGCCACAAGGGGGTTGTGCCCAAAGCTGTTCTTCGGGCGACGCTTGGATCTGTAGCCGGTGTCGGTTCCTCTAGTGGGGGATCAACTCTGACCCAGCAGTTGATCAAACAGCAAGTCGTCGGAGACGCTCCCACCTTTACTCGTAAGGCGACAGAGATTGTCGATGCCTTGGCTTTAGAGCGGGGAATGGATAAAAATGAAATCCTAACCACCTACTTAAATGTTTCGCCTTTTGGACGAAACAATCGGGGACAAAATATTGCGGGTGTGGAAGCTGCGGCTCAAGGGATCTTTGGTGTCTCTGCCAAAGACTTGTCCGTTCCACAAGCGGCCTTTATCGCTGGCTTGCCACAAAGTCCGATTGTCTACTCTCCTTATGCTGCAGACGGTAGCCTAAAGAGCAAGGAGAACCTCGAGTTAGGTCTGGCGCGTGCCAAAGATGTCTTGTTCAATATGTACCGGACAGGAGCCTTGTCGAAAAAAGACTACGAGACCTATGCTCAGTACGACTTGACCAAAGACTTCATGGCTCCAGATGGCATCGAGAAAACACCGCATGACTACCTCTACTTCCAAGCCATGGCAGAAGCAAAAGAGGCCATGTATGATTACTTGATCAAGCGAGACAATGTCACCAAGCAAGACTTGAAAAATAATGAAACCGTCAAGGCTTACCAAGAATTAGCTGAGAGCGAGTTGCGCGAAGGTGGCTACACCATTCAAACCACGATTAACAAACCGGTTCACAATGCGATGCAGGCCGCGGTAGCGAATTTTGGAAGCGTCTTGGATGATGGGACGGGGCTTGTAGAAGTTGGGAATGTCCTTATGGACAACCGAACGGGTGCCGTTTTAGGATTTATCGGTGGACGGAATTTTGACGGCAACCAAAACAACCATGCTTTTGATACAGAGCGTTCCCCAGGGTCGACTATCAAACCGCTGTTGGCATACGGAATTGCCATCGACCAAGGCTTGATGGGAAGCAATAGCATCCTTTCTAACTACCCAACTAATTTCTCAAGTGGTGAGCCAATCATGCACGTGGATAGCCGAGGGACAGCCATGATGGATCTCCGTGAGGCCCTCAATACCTCATGGAATATTCCAGCTTACTGGACTTACCGGACTCTTCGTGAAAAGGGTGTGGATGTCCCATCCTACATGAAGAAAATGGGCTATGATATTCCTGAATATGGCATTGAGAGTCTGCCGATGGGGGGAGGAATTGAGGTCACTGTTGCCCAACATACCAATGGTTTCCAAACCATTGCTAACAATGGGAACTACCTCAAACGCTACATGGTAGAACAAATCATTGATCGAGATGGGGATGTAGTCTATAAGCACGAGGCAGATCCTGTTCGTGTTTACTCTCCAGCAACGGCAACGATTATGCAGGATCTCTTGCGCGGGGTTATTACGTCTGGTGCTACAACGACCTTTAAGTCACGGATTAGCCAAGTCAACCCAACGCTGGCAGGTGCAGACTGGATTGGAAAAACCGGTACCACTAACTCAAATGGGGATATGTGGCTCATGTTGTCCACCCCTAATGTTTCTTTAGGAGGTTGGATCGGTCATGACAACAATGCTTCCATGCAGACCTTGACTGGATACAACAACAATGCCCAATACATGGCGCAGTTGGCGAATGCGATCTACCAAGCAGATCCAAGTCTCTTTGGAATTCAGGATAAATTCACTCTCGATAAGAGTGTGATCCGCTCTGAAGTGCTCAAATCGACGGGTGAAAGACCGGGCCGCGTCAATGTCAATGGCCGGGATATCGATGTGAGCGGTCAAATGGTGACGAGTCTTTGGGCCAAAAACGGAGCGCCAACCACTCAATACCGCTTTGCCATCGGGGGATCGGATAGCGATTATCAAAGTGCTTGGGCAGCCATTCTCGGTAATAGCAGTGGAAATCAGTCGAATAATAAGAACAATTCGACAACCAATAGTTCATCAAGCAATAGTTCAAATCGAAACAGCTCAAATCGTGGCAATCGACGCTAGTCTGATTCAGTAGAAAACCTAGAGAAAGCCTTGATTTTTGGAGCAAAAAACGGTATAATAGTGATAACTAATTTGTCGTGTGCTTTATTTGAAATATTGTCCAAATAAGAGCTTACAGCAGTTAAATCTTACTTGAATAAGTCGATTTAGCTGCTCTTTTTGTGCCTATTTTTCAGGAAAATCCTAGTTTGTTACACAAATTTAATTTTTCTAAAAATTACAAAAAGCGACGAATGAGGTGAAGAGACAGCTCTTCACGTGATGCAAATCACACAATTGTAGTTAAAACCGGATAGGTGGTAGGAGTGATGTTACCAAGCTATCCTAGTATGGAAAAAGGAGCTAAAAACTTTGGCAGGACATGACGTTCAATACGGGAAACATCGGACCCGTCGTAGTTTTTCAAGAATCAAAGAGGTTCTTGATTTACCAAACTTGATTGAAATCCAGACAGACTCATTCAAAGATTTCTTGGATCATGGCTTGAAGGAAGTATTTGAAGATGTGCTTCCAATCTCAAACTTCACGGATACAATGGAATTGGAATTTGTGGGTTATGAAATCCGCGAACCCAAGTATTCGCTTGAAGAAGCGCGCATTCACGATGCCAGCTACTCAGCACCAATCTTTGTGACCTTCCGTTTGGTCAACAAAGAAACAGGTGAAATCAAGACCCAAGAAGTTTTCTTTGGTGATTTCCCAATCATGACTGAAATGGGAACTTTCATCATCAATGGTGGAGAACGGATTATCGTATCTCAGTTGGTCCGCTCACCAGGTGTCTACTTCAATGATAAGGTGGACAAGAATGGTAAGATTGGTTATGGATCAACAGTTATCCCTAACCGTGGAGCTTGGTTAGAGCTTGAAACTGACTCAAAAGACATCGCCTACACTCGCATCGACCGCACACGTAAAATTCCATTTACAACGCTTGTGCGTGCTCTTGGATTCTCAGGAGATGATGAAATCATCGATATCTTTGGGGATAGCGAATTGGTTCGCAACACCATCGAAAAAGATATCCACAAAAATCCAATGGATTCACGGACAGATGAAGCCCTCAAAGAAATCTACGAGCGTCTTCGTCCAGGTGAACCAAAAACAGCGGAAAGCTCACGTAGCTTGTTGGTAGCCCGTTTCTTTGATCCACGTCGTTATGACTTGGCACCAGTTGGTCGCTACAAGATCAACAAGAAACTCAATATCAAGAATCGTTTGTTGAACCAAACAATCGCAGAACCATTGGTAGATGCTGAAACAGGGGAAATCCTTGTAGAAGCTGGTACTGTCATGACGCGCGATGTGATCGACAGCATCTCAGAACAATTGGATAACGGTTTGAACAAAATTACCTACATTCCAAATGATGCTGCTGTTTTGACAGAACCGGTTGAATTGCAAAAGTTCAAAGTTGTCGCTCCAACAGATCCAGACCGCGTTGTCACTATCATCGGAAATGCCAACCCATCTGACAAAGTACGCATCGTAACTCCAGCAGATATCTTGGCAGAAATGAGCTATTTCTTGAACCTTGCAGAAGGTCTTGGCCGTGTAGATGATATCGACCACCTTGGAAACCGTCGGATTCGTGCCGTTGGTGAATTGCTTGCCAACCAAGTGCGTCTTGGACTTTCACGGATGGAACGAAACGTTCGCGAACGGATGTCTGTACAAGATAACGATGTCTTGACACCACAACAAATCATCAACATCCGCCCAGTAACTGCAGCAATTAAAGAATTCTTTGGATCTTCACAGTTGTCACAGTTCATGGACCAACACAACCCACTTTCTGAGTTGTCTCACAAACGTCGTTTGTCTGCCTTAGGGCCTGGTGGTTTGACACGTGACCGTGCCGGATATGAAGTGCGTGACGTGCACTATACCCACTATGGTCGGATGTGTCCAATCGAAACACCTGAAGGACCAAACATCGGTTTGATCAACAACTTGTCTTCATACGGACACTTGAACAAGTATGGTTTTATCCAAACGCCATACCGGAAAGTGGACCGTGAAAAAGGTGTAGTGACCAACGAAATCGTTTGGTTGACAGCCGATGAAGAAGATGAGTACATCGTCGCTCAGGCTAACTCTAAGTTGAACGAAAAAGGTGGCTTTGCTGAGCCAATCGTTATGGGACGTCACCGTGGTAACAACCAAGAGTTCCCATCTGATCAAGTCGACTACATGGATGTATCTCCAAAACAAGTAGTTGCCGTTGCGACAGCATGTATTCCGTTCTTGGAAAACGATGACTCCAACCGTGCCCTCATGGGTGCCAACATGCAACGTCAGGCTGTTCCATTGATTGATCCAAAAGCCCCTTATGTGGGTACTGGTATGGAATACCAAGCAGCCCATGACTCAGGAGCTGCAGTTATTGCACAACATGGTGGTAAGGTTACCTACGCGGATGCAGACAAGGTAGAAGTTCGTCGGGAAGATGGATCTCTTGATGTATATCACATCCAAAAATTCCGTCGTTCAAACTCAGGTACAGCCTACAACCAACGTACTCTGGTTAAAGTTGGTGAAACCGTTGAAAAAGGTGACTTTATCGCTGACGGTCCATCGATGGAAAAAGGGGAAATGGCCCTTGGTCAAA